>NZ_JBCOMJ010000005.1:0-167314 GCF_040924225.1 Ruminococcus sp. RTP21484sp1_RTP21277st1_D2_RTP21277_210401
ACGCCAGTTGCTGCGGAGCCGCTGTTGGGATACCACCCTTGCAGTACTGGGCTTCTAACCAGCCGCCGTGAACCGGCGGTGGGACAATGCCAGACGGGGAGTTTGACTGGGGCGGTCGCCTCCGAAAGGGTATCGGAGGCGCCCAAAGGTTCCCTCAGAATGGACGGAAACCATTCGAAGAGTGCAAAGGCAGAAGGGAGCTTGACTGCGACACCGACGGGTGGAGCAGGTACGAAAGTAGGGCTTAGTGATCCGGTGGTATTAAGTGGGAATGCCATCGCTCAACGGATAAAAGCTACCCTGGGGATAACAGGCTTATCACTCCCAAGAGTTCACATCGACGGAGTGGTTTGGCACCTCGATGTCGGCTCATCGCATCCTGGGGCTGTAGTAGGTCCCAAGGGTTGGGCTGTTCGCCCATTAAAGCGGTACGCGAGCTGGGTTCAGAACGTCGTGAGACAGTTCGGTCCCTATCCGGCGTGGGCGTAGGATATCTGAGAGGAGCTGTCCTTAGTACGAGAGGACCGGGATGGACGGACCGCTGGTGTACCGGTTAGACTGCCAAGTCTACGGCCGGGTAGCCAAGTCCGGAAGGGATAAACGCTGAAGGCATCTAAGCGTGAAGCCCCCCTCAAGATGAGATGTCCCATTCGAAAGAAGTAAACCCCCTTGAAGACGACGAGGTAGATAGGGCAGGGGTGGAAGTGCAGTAATGCACGGAGCTGACTGTTACTAATAGGGTGAGGGCTTGACCAACAATCGCAAGGTTTTGAAAAAGATTCTTGACAAATATTCCACAAGGATGTAACATGTATGTAGTTTTGAAGGTGCAAACCTTTATATTCCTCCTTAGCTCAGTCGGTAGAGCATTCGGCTGTTAACCGAAGTGTCGTTGGTTCGAGTCCAACAGGGGGAGTTTAATCGGAGCATGAAGCCCGATTTGATAAGGCTCCATGGTCAAGCGGTTAAGACACCGCCCTTTCACGGCGGTAACAGGGGTTCAAATCCCCTTGGAGTCATTCGCTTCTGCGAAGAACTAAATAATATGGTGCCATAGCCAAGTGGTAAGGCAAAGGTCTGCAACACCACAAACTAGGGAGTCAAATAATATATTTATTCCTCCTTAGCTCAGTCGGTAGAGCATGCGGCTGTTAACCGCAGTGTCGTTGGTTCGAGTCCAACAGGGGGAGCTACAAACCCAATAATTGTGCAAAATAACTAAATATGGCGCAGTAGCCAAGTGGTAAGGCAATGGTCTGCAACACCAGTATTCACCGGTTCAAATCCGGTCTGCGCCTCTTAAAAAGCCCAGAAAATCAAGGTTTTCGAGGCTTTTTCTTTTTTCAAAATCCTATAATTCTGTCTAAAAAATAAGGTGGCAAAATTATAGGAAAGAAAAAGTTCACAATTTTTTCTACAAGTCCATTTTTCCATAATCCAATTCCATTTTTTAAATAATTAATTTTAAAATATAAGTTTTCATGCTTTAATATTTATAGATATGTCCGCCAAAAACCGTTAAAAACCTTATAAAATCAAGTAAAATCGTTTCGTAAGGTGGACAATAAGGTGGCAGAATTTTGGTTGTAACAGCCTGTGCCATCATACTGTAGACAACCATTTCATCTGTTAAGCGGAAGATTTATGCAATCATAGCATCAATTAAACTTACCTTACGTTCACTGTCTGTATGAACATAAGTACGCATGATCACCTCATAGTTATCGCCAATGATTTCAGCAGCTTCCTTTATTTCTCCCATATTGTGAGTCTGCCGGATCAGATTTGTTGCAAAAGTGTGCCGTAGTGCATGAAGATTATATTCTGGAATCTCAGCACGTTTACAAATTTTCTTTAGCGTATTGGCTAAATTTTGGATTGTAGGGCTGACACCATTTTGCGTAGATAATATCAAATCTGGAAAAACCCGATTTTTATCGTATAGCTCCATCATACATGATAGTGAAAATTCAGCTTCCTTGTTTAATGGAATAGTCCGTAAACTATTTGGGTATTTTGGAGGAGTCAAAATAATTTTAGTCCGTTTTTTTGAGCCGGCTTCTCGGTTTTTGACCCTGCTAAGCGTATGTGTGATTTTAATGCCACGCCGTCCTAAAAAGGGCACGATAGAAGATTGACCTAATGCAAGCAATTCACCACCACGTAAACCTGTGTTTAAAAGGAATACAATGGCAGGACCATATCTATACAAATAGCGTTCGTTTTTATTTGGACTGGGTTCCATTGCAATTTCTTTTATGATCTGCTCATGTTCTGGTGGGATGATTGAGATTTCCTTTGTTTCTACAGGAAGAACGGATTCTTCCGGCATTATCACCCGATTTAAAATATCAGAAAAGTTTTTTGGCAGTTCGCCGAGAGAAATTGCTGTTTTAATCATTGCAGACCAAAATAAGTAAATTTTCTTTAATGATGAATAACTCAGGATTTCCTTTTTGGCATTAATCGTTGCTGTAATATCATCAGCAGTCAGATTAGAAAATGTTTTGCTAAAAGCATCCGTATCTTTTAAATGATTTTCGTATGTTTTTTCTAATCGATCCAGGCTGGTTTGTTTGAATTTGCCAGCTTCAACCATGAGACTTTTGCGGAATAAGTATTTGTTCGCATAGTCCTGTACTTTGATGTTTGAAGTAATTGCGTCTTGTATTGCGACTTTTATCTTCCAGTCATCTAATAATGCTTTCGCTTCTCCTTTGGTAGGAGCATTAAACTCCTTGTCCGGTAGCCCTTTTTTTCTATATCGGGCAGTCCATCCTCCTCTCTTATTTGGAAATAGTGATCCATCCCCTTTGGATCTTCTTTTTTGTTGTGTACCTTTCGTTGTTCTCGCCATGAATAGTTCCCTTTCTTTAATGAGATATTCATGCCAAATCAGGTATAAGGTCTATTTTAATATAGCCAAGCCTGATTGACAATAACTTTCTAAAGGGCCTAAAAGAATATTTGCTTTCCTATGTTTTTCTTGAGAAACTCCTGAATAGAAGCTGGTGAAGTAAAATATTGCCGCCCAACTTTTGTAACGGGAAGAATTCCACTGTCAAGAAGTTCCCTGGTTTTTGTTTTTCCAATGCCGAGCATGGATGCTATCTCCTGAACGGAGTATGCTTTAAAGAGATTGTCTGTTTCACTCAATATAATCACCTCTATAAATTAGATTAATGAAAGAGTAGACATATCAGGAAACCGTTTCCTATGCCATGTTTCATGCACGTATGAGGTGTTACTATGTAATCATCAAGCTGCAGGCGTGCATTTATGCGACACTATCTGCAGCACCTATATACATTTCCTGATAAGGTATAAAATTATCAAGGTACAATAGCGTAAGACTTGGTTTTGTCTTAACAATTTCATTAAGTAATTAACTGAGATTTTTTCAGATTGAACAGATTATGTACTTTTTATTAAAAATTTTTCTATAAACTTGAAAAAAGAGAGGTGGGATACGTGATATTTCAATATTTTAATTGAAGTCATATATGCAAAGCAGAGTATTTAAGAACATACAATATATTGCGTATGAAGATTGACATATACTATATCGTGTGCTACTATACTGCTATAGTTAATTTTATGCGCACCCATAGGGGGAGTTTTGGATTTGTATAAATCCTAAGACTCAAGGAGAGCAGTAAGGCTGCTTATTCCGCATAAGTTGTTTATGATTGTATAAAGTGTCACTATCTGTCCTTATGGGGCAATAGCGGCACTTTTGTTTTTTCGGTAATATTATCAGGGATATGAGAATGGATAGCGAAGGAATACTTCTCTTTTCATTCTTTTTTTATGCCCTAATGAAAGGCAGGATTGCCACAATCAGCTTTGGCTGTTTATGGATAAATAAATTTAAGAAAGGTGGTACACACATGAAAGAAACAAAGATTTATGCAGATGAGTTTTGCACTACATTTGCAAGTACAACGGAGATGCTGGAATTTCTGGCTGAGAGGGCAAAGCAGTCCAAGTGGATTCGTAAGCCTACCAGGATGCTAAAACTGGTTCCATTGGAAAAGGAGGCAGAAACCATTGAAGAAGCCTGTGAAAAAGAACTGGAAGGAATAGTAGAGGATACAGAAAAGAATACCCAGTTGGTATTAAAAGTGAACAAGGATTTTTATCCGGTTCGTGACTGTGCTATCCATACAATTCTGAAAAGAGCCGGCATTAATGGAACAGGATTAAAGAAACTGGAGAAAGCTACTTATGCAAAGGTAGTAAACTACTGTCTTCAGGTAGCGAAAGGAGATGCCTTAATCAAGGTGGCAGATGGAAAAGTATCTGCAGTACATGGCGGTGATGATCATGATTACTGTGTACTGGATATGCAGACAATCTTCAATATGACAAGTGATTATTTGAAAGCACATTTTAAGGGAAGTACGTATCTGGAGGGATCTGGAAGTTTTGACCATTCCATTGTGTCCGCTATGTGGACTTTAGGAGGAAATCAGGAACTTTTGGATACTTATCACCAGGCTTTGGAGGATCATGGAATTGAGGATAAGAGCCTTGCTCCTGCACTGCGCTTGACTACTTCTGATGTAGCAGTAAGTGGTGTGAATCTGTATCCCATGATGCTCTCACAAACCAGTAACCGTGTCATTAACCTGGGCAGTCCTATCAAACTGTCACATGATAGAGGGGCGACCTTACAAGATTTCCGGAATAATCTGGACAAAATTTTTTCCCGTTATCAGGAAGCAGTTAAAGGAATTGTTGGTTTGATGGATATAGATATCCAAAACCCTGTAAACTGTCTGCATCTGATTATGAAGGAACTCAAAATCAATCAGAAAATCCGAAACGAAGTAGTAGAGCTTTTTGTGGGACAATATGGGGAAGAACCATGCACAGCTCATGATCTTTATTTTGCCATGCACGAAGCTGCATTCTTTGCTGCTTGTGAAGGATTTTCTGCACCACGGATTTTAAAATTGGAAGAAGATATTGCAAAAACACTGGCCTTTGACTGGAAAGGGTTTGATGTATATGGAACGATTAAATTATAAGGAGGAAATGAGATGAATACAGCATTAAATTATCAGCCGGAAGTTCTTGTAGATACAGCAGATTTGAGCCGGGAAGATTGGTTGAATTACCGGCGTCTTGGTATTGGAGGAAGCGATGCAGCGGCAATCATGGGCTTATCCCCATTTGCGACAATCAGGGATTTGTATTTCGATAAAATTGGTGTTACGCCAGTAATCGAAGAAGAGGAAGAAAACTGGGTAGCGAAAGAAGTGGGACACCGCCTGGAAGATTTGGTTGCCATGATTTTTGCCAAGAAGACTGGACTTGAAGTTTTCCCTGTACGAAAAATGTTCCGGCATCCGCTATATCCGTTTATGTTAGCGGATGTGGATTACTTTATCCGTTTTCCAGATGGCAGCATTGGGATTTTGGAATGTAAAACCTGTAATTACAATGCAAAAGACAAATGGGCAGATGATGGGATTCCTGAAAACTATGTTTTGCAGGTACGTCATTATCTTGCAGTCATGAATATGAATAAGGCATATATTGCTTGCCTTTATGGAAACAATGAAAATGAATTTGTTTATCGGTGTCTGGAACGGGATAGAATGGAGGAAGAAGAACTCATTGACCAGGAGAAATACTTCTGGGAAGAATATGTGGAGAAGAAAATAGAACCACCGTATTCCGGAAAGCCAGATCTCATTTTGGCTAGTATTCGGAAATATAATGGTTACGCAGACAAATCAATTCCTGAAATCAGCATATCTAGCTTGGAATCACGCAGTCTTGAAAAATATCTCAAATTATCTGAAGAAAAATCCCAATTGGAAAAGAGAAAAAAGAAGATTGAAGCGGAACAACGTGCATTGAGCGTACCGTTTGTCGAGCTTCTTGGACAAGGGTGTAAGGCAGTGATCGAGGATGGGAGTTTCCGTTACCGGATTACTTATAATCCTACGATACGCACCCAGATTGGAAAAGAAAATATGGAGAAACTGAAAAATCAGCATCCGGATATCTACGAAGAATACACAAGCACTACAGAAAGCAGGATTTTCCGGATTAAAAAGGAGGTTGCATAATGTTACAAGGAAAAAAGGCATATATTTGTTCTCCGCTGTCTGCCCCGAATCCAGAGGGAATGCAGCATAATATGGAACTGGCAAAATACTATTTCATGCAGATGAAAAGGCTGTATCATTGCCGTACTTTTGCTTCACATGCACATCTTCCGTTAATGTTGGATGACCGTATCCCAGAAGAGCGTGAGACTGCAATGCAGATTGGAGCTTTGATGCTGGATTTATGTGAAGTATTAATAATTTGTGGTTCCTGCATCAGTGAGGGAATGAGAAGAGAGATTCAGACAGCATTTGAAAAAGGAAAAGACGTTTATTGGTATGATTCCAAGATGAAATCAGGCGAATTGATGAAAGTAGAGAACTGGAGGAGCATAGACGATGAGGTGCAAATATATACGTAAGATTTTTCAAAATGAGGAAAACGGATATACGGTTGCGTTATTTTCCACGCTGGATCATGAGGTTCCTCTTTCTGCCAGAGATAAATTTTGGGCAGACAAAAAAATCATTGCGTTTACTGCAAAAGGATATGACCTGCCTCTTACGGATGAAATCGAAATAGAGATGGAAGGCGAGTGGGAGACAAATTCCCATGGAACACAATACAAGGTAGAAACTTTTTTGGAAGTTGTACCTAGAACAAGGGAAGGTATCTTAGGATACCTTTCTTGTGGTTCTTTAAAAGGAATTGGTCCCAAAACGGCAGAACGGATTGTCAATCGTTTTGGTCTGGATACCTTGGAGGTAATGGAAAAGTATCCACAGGAATTATTAAAGATTCAGGGGATATCTCAGAAAAAACTGGACCGTATTGTGGATTCTTTTGGAAAAAACAAAGTATTCCGGGAATTGATGACTTTTTTATCACCGTTTCATGTTACGCCTAAAAAAGCAAATATGATTCTTCAGAAGTTTCGGGATCAATCCGTAGAAATCATTCGGAAGCAGCCTTATATACTTTGCTCAGTCAAAGGGTTTGGTTTTCTCACTGTGGATGCCATTGCAAGGCAGTGCTGTGCTGCAACAAATGATCCTATGCGTATTTCCGGATGCGTCAGCTATGTGCTGCGGGAAGCCATGAAGCAGAACGGACATTTATATCTGGAGCAGGAAATTTTGGTAAAAGATGCATTGAAGGTTCTGAATAAAGAACTGAATCTTCAGCCGGTGACGGAAACAGAGATTTTAAAAGTGTTATATCGTCTGGTCATGCAGGACAGTATCGTGGTAGAAGAGAATAGGGTTTACATTACCCAACAGCATCAGGAAGAAGAGGATACAGCCTCTATGATTGCAAGAAAATTGCATGAGCGAATTCCAGTTCTTACGATTGAAAAGGAACTGGAGGAAGCACAGGAGGATTTAAACATAACATTATCCGAACAGCAGAAAGAAGCAGTACGTATGGTTTTTGCAAACCCGATCAGCATTATTACTGGAGGACCTGGAACCGGAAAAACAACGGTTTTGAAGATCATCTTGTATATCTATCAGAAAAAATGCGGGAATGAAGTAAAACTGATGGCACCGACTGGACGTGCCGCAAGGCGAATGGCAGAGAGTACTGGAAGTGGAGATGCAACTACGATGCACATGGCATTGGGGCTTTTTGGTGATGGTGATTATGAAGCACTTATAGATGAATTGTCCGCAGATTTTATTAATGTGGATGAGGTATCTATGGTAGATATGCACCTTGCCTATGAATTTTTTTACAAGGTAAAAGCAGGAGCCAGAGTGCTTTTGGTAGGAGATGTCCACCAGCTTCCTTCTGTAGGAGCAGGAGATGTGTTCCGGCAGCTTATCTTGTGCGGGAAAATACCGGTTACTGTTTTAAATCTGGTATATCGCCAGGGGAAGGACAGCAACATCCCCATAAATGCTCAACTTATCAATGAAGGAAAGACAAACCTGCAATGGGGGGATGATTTCCAGATGGTCGAATGTTCAGGAGCAGATGCGGCGGCACAAATTGTTAAAAATATCTATCTCAAGGAAATTCAGATGTATGGTATGGAGCAAGTACAGATACTCTCTCCATATAAAGTGAGAAGTGCAGCCGGTGTCTTGGAACTGAACCGCAGTCTGCAGGACGAGGTAAATCCCCCTGTATCCGGAAAAAGGGAGCTTCATCTTGGCGGTGAGATATTTCGGGAAGGTGACAGAATCCTTCAAAACAAGAATACAGAATTTGCCAGTAACGGAGATTTGGGTACATTGGTACAGATTGCTGAAGATGAGGACAATAACCCTCTGGTTCAAATCGTATTTACAGATGGCCGCAGGGTGAAGTATGAGGCAGAGCAGGTGGAAATGATTGAACATGCAAACGCCATAACCATACACAAAAGCCAAGGAAGCGAGTGCCAGGTGGTCATCATTCCGTGGTTAAAAGCTTTTTATCCCATGCTGAAGCGGAACATCTTTTATACGGGAATCACCAGGGCAAAACAGCGTGTTTATATTGTTGGGGAATGGAAAGCCGTTTGTCAGGCAATCCACACAGATGATACGGGAACCAGAAAGACGATGCTGGCAGTAAAAATACAACAGTATTGTGAACGGTATCAGAGACAGGAAAACAGACGGATCCCTGCAACAATTTGCAACCGGGCTGTGTAAAAAAATAGCAAAATAGTTCAATGTTGAGAATTGGCAGGTTATTACTTTATGAAGGGATGTCCTGCCGGTTCCAAAGAAAGGAGCAGGCAATGAGCGAATTATTATATAACAAGTCAAAAGCAGTAGAAGAACTGAATAAAGTGGAAGGATTTTATCCTCTGGAACTTGCCAGAGTTATTTCTAATGAAGGGCAGGAGGAACAACGGTATCTGGATGTGAAATATCGGAAGCTGTGGTTCCGTCTGGTAAATCCTACAGGCAAGATTATCAGCCGGATTGTTCACTTTACCGAAAATATGGCAGTCGTAGAAGCCAGAATTTATCTGGATAAGTGTGATCAGGAAGATAATTATATTGCAAATTCCTTTTCACAGAAGTTTCGTACAGCAGATATACAGTTTGGGGATAAATTTCTTGAAATGGCAGAAACAGCGGCAATTGGGCGAGCTTTGGCAGATGCTGGGTATGGCCTGCAATTTGCTGATGTAGGGGAAGGAAATGATCCAATGCAGGTAGATGCAGGAATTCCTGTAAATCAGGGAACACAGATGCAGACTGCGATGCCAGCACAAACCCCTGCACCAGGAATGCAGCAGACTCCCAATCAGTCAGCAGGAACCATGCCATCATTTCCGCCTCAAGCAACTCCGGGGCAGCAGATGATGGAACAGTTTTATCAAGAAGCACAAGCCAATGGAAATACGATTGGCGGGGTAACGGGTACAGGACAGATGACAAATCCGGTAATGAGTCCGGCAACTGGATCTGTACCAGTTATGCAGCAGATGCCTTCTAAGCCGCAATTTCTGGATCCCAATATGCCAGTGGAAGAACTGGTGAAATGGATGAGTTATGAGCAGGCAATACAAGTAGCCGTAACAGGACAGGGAAAATTTAGTGGAAAAACCATGGGACAGGTTGCAATAGAAAGTCCTTCCAGCTTGCAATGGTTCGCAGAACAGTATCATGGACAGAACCATTTCATACCGGCGGCAGCCAGAGTAATTCTTGCAAAGGCATAGCAAATAGCCGGCTTAACATTCTTTCCACAGCCAATAAAGGCTGTGGAAGAAAGGAGGAACCATAGAGTGTATGATATGTCAGGCTTTAGCTACGATATCACAGATGTCGTGCATTTACTGCAGCTTAGAGTACGGCATAAAAATTCTTCGTCAATGGATGTGAATTGTCCATTTTGTGGAGAAACAAAAGGGAAAATGAATGTTAATCTTCAGAAAAATGTGTTCCGTTGTAATCGGTGTGATGCTTCCGGTGGAATGCTAGAATTATACGGAAGACTGCATGGTGTTTCCAGTGCAGAGGCAAACCGACAAATCCGGGAAGCTCTGGGAAAGGGGGAATACCGGACGGATTATCAGGTAGTTCATAAAGAAGAGCCTGTAGAAATTTTCAATGCCGAGTTAGCGGATGCAGATGTCATTGACCGAACATATCAAGAAATGTTGTCGTTATTGACCTTAAATGATAAACATCAGGAAGATCTTAAAAAAAGAGGGCTGACGAAAGAACAGATCGAGATACAGAGGTATCGTAGTGTACCGTTGTTTGGAATTAAAAACATGGTACAAAAACTGTTGGAATCCGGACAGACAGTAAAAGGTGTGCCAGGATTTTATGAAGATCAAGATGGGAAATGGACAATTAATTTTACTTCTAAAAATTCTGGGATTTTGATACCGATTCGATCCATGGAAGGAAAAATACAAGGATTTCAGATACGGTTGGATCAGGTAATGGAGGGACGGAAGTATATCTGGCTTTCCAGTGTGAAATTCCAAAATGGAGTATCATCAGGGAGTCCGGTACATGTCATAGGAAGTCTGGACGCAGAACAGATCTATTTAACAGAAGGTGCATTAAAAGGTACGATAGCCCACTATTTATCTGGAGATACGTTCATTTGCGTTGCAGGTGTCAATCAGTACAGAAATTTAAAGCCAGTTTTGGAAACACTGAAAAGCAGGCATCTGCAGCACCTATATGAAGCTTATGATATGGATAAAAAAATGAAGGTATATTGTGATGGGGATTCTGAGAAATGTGATGCCTGTCAACGTAAACCAGCCACTTTTTATTGTCCGCATAAGATGCAGAAACGGCAGATTCTACAGAACGCTTGTAGAAAGGTGTATGAAATCTGTAGTGGATTGTCTATTTCCATGAGCCGTATGGTTTGGGACATGGATTCTTATGGTGAGTGGAATGGGCAGATCAAAGGAATTGATGATTATTACTATGTATTGAAAAATACGGGGTAAATATGGACCGGGCAAGTTGTCCGGTCTTATGGAAGAGGAGGATTCGATGAAACGAAAGAAAATTTACGGTATATTTATGCTTGTAGCCATTGCTGTTTTTTTATTTGCAGGAGGAAGGATATTGCAAATTTATTTGAATTATCAGGAAAGTCAAAAAGTCTATAAGCAGATGGAAGGGTTTACACAAAAGATAGAGGATCAAGACCTGTCACCAGAAGCGGTTCCAGGGGAAACAACAGGGGAGGTCGTAGAACAGGGATTCCTACAGGTGGATTTTAACAAGCTGGAAGAAATCAATCCAGATGTCATTGCATGGATTGAGATTCCTGGTTTGGAAATTAGTTATCCGGTAGTCCAGGGGAGGGATAATGACTATTATCTGCATCACCTGATTACGGGAGAAAATCATAAAAGTGGCAGTATTTTTATGGACTTTCACAACCAGGAGAATTTATCAGACAGAAATTCCATTATCTATGGGCATAATATGAAGGATGGGAGCATGTTTGGAACCCTGGATCAGTATCAGTCACAGGCACTTTATCGAAACTATCCCTGTTTTTATATGTATGTGCCAGGATATATTTATGAGTATCAGATTTTTTCCTGTTATGCAGCACCGACGGATCATCCAGCATATACTTATGATTTTCCTACTTCTGAGGACTATGAAGTTTTTCTGGAAACACTACAAAGAAGTGCTGAGTATAACACAGGGATGACAGTTACCGAGGAGGATCAGGTAGTGACCTTATCAACTTGTGTAAATACCCGAAAGGATTATCGCTATTTAGTACATGGAAAACTGAAACAGAAAATAAAAATGGAGGAATAACAGATGTTAGATTTTGAATATGCAAAGGCATTGGCAGAGGTTGTGCTGGATACAACTTGCAGCGAAAAAGAAAGAGAAGTACGGCTGGAGTGTTCAACCCAAATATTTGGCAGAGCAAATGCTTATTTAAAGAAAGGCTTCTTACCCGATGTGGTAGAGGCTTTTTTTGTGCGAAAAATGAAAGGTTTGCCACTGGTATCGACAAAGCAGGATATGCAGGATTTTTTGAAAGTCAGTACACCCCATTATTTTGGCGGGAAATTTACAGTTAGTAATATTCCGTATTATTCAGAGGAAGAAGAACTGCTACTTTGGTCAGAAACATCGCTTCGTGGTCCATTGATTACAGCCGGATATGAACGTTATATGGAACTGTTTAAAAAGATTTTGCCTCAAAAGGCAGAACAGATTAATTTTTAAAAAGAGAAATAATTCAAATGAGGACTGGAAATGTATAGTAGGTAAAGATGAATGTTAAAAATCATTGTATAGGAAGAAAGCATCTGTCTGTGGCAAAATTCCGCAGACAGAATTTTTTTGAAAAAAAGTTGCTTTGTACGGAAGTTCTGCGTACAAGAGAAGTATAAAGAAAAAAAGGAGAGATGATTTTATGATAAAAAAAGTTCGGATTGCGGTAGACCATGGTAATAGAAATATGAAAACCTGTTCCCAGGTATTTACGACAGGGCTTACCATTCAGGATAAAAAGCCTGCCAGAGGGGAAAAGTTCCTGTTCTATGAGGGAAAGTATTATGTGCTGAGTGAAAATAGGATTCCTTATCAAAGAGATAAAACGCAGGATGATCGGTTTTTTATCCTTACTCTATTTGCAATCGTAAAAGAGCTGGAGGAAAACCCTCTAATTCAGCCGGAGGATGTCATTCAGGTGGATCTTCCGATTGGGCTGCCACCCAAGCATTATGCAGAACTTTGTGAACGGTATGAATCATATTTTAAAAGGCAAGGGAAAATCCATGATATCAATTACTGTGGTAGTACATATCATATCACCATTGGAGAGGTAATGGCATTTCCACAGGACTATGCGGCTATGATGACTATGATTGAAAAGCTGCAGCAGATTCCCAAAGTAGTAGGAATTGATATAGGAGGATTTACTACAGACTATCTTCTGATGCGGAAAGGTAATCCGGATATGGAAGCCTGTGATTCCATGGAAAAAGGCGTGATTACCATGTATAACAAGATTATTTCCGGGATTAACAGTGAATATGATATTTTGTTAGAGGAAAGTGATATTGATAGTATCCTTCAGGGAAACACAGAGTTTTATGAAGAGGCTGTAGTCCGTATGACAGAAAGTATGGTGCAGGATTTTGTAAAGGATCTGCTAAACAGTATTCGAGAAAGAGGCATAGATACCAAAGCAGCATATACGGTATTTATTGGAGGCGGGGCAAAGCTATTGAGCCATTTCTTGGAACAATCAGACCGTCTAGGGAAATATACCTTTATTGAGGATATTTCTGCCAATGCCAAAGGATATGACAGACTGTTTCAGATTATGTAGAGGAGTGTGATAAATGTGGAGAAAAAGAATCCCTATAAATTCACACTTGGATTTGATAAAACAAAGCCGACACATGTACGTGCGGCAGAGATTTTAAATTCCGTAAGGGATAAAGCCGACTTAATTGCATCAGCAGTGGTTGCTCATATAGATGGCGGCAGTACAGAAAAAGGGGCTGTATTGAACCAAGAAGCTTTGCAGATTATGATGTTGGAATTGGTAAAGCAAGAAGTGGAAAAAGCAATGCAGAACTATTCTTCAAAACAGGAGAATGTTCAAGTGGAAGAAGAAATAGAGAAACAGAAGGTATCTGAATTTGTCCTTGCACCTGAAGTTGCCAAAAGCGTTAGAGATGCAATGAGTGCATTTAGAAATAGATAGAAAAGAAAAAAGAAGCATCGGATTTTGAGTGCTTCTTTTTTGTTGCACATTTATGCCAATTCACAGGAACCCCACAGATTTCGCACAGGTTTCTCACAGATTTCATCCGTATAATCAAAAGTCAGATATTGTCAGAAAAAGGCTTAATTGAGTGGATCCTTTTCTTTCAATGCAGAAAGAAGCCCACGCAAGGTGCGTAGGGCAATTTGCCGCTCGTCTTCAGAGCAGTTTTGCAGTTCTTTCATAATCTGATAAGTAGTAGTGTCCGGTTCCTTTCGTTCATCCTGAACAGCTGCATCAATTGAAATATTCAGAAATTGAGCGATTGGGATTAAAGTTGCAAGTTCCGGATTGCCATTACAGGTTTCAATATCAGAAATGGTCCGGGTGGACACACCGGCTTGTTCTGCAAGTCTTGATTGTGACAGACCACGCCTTTCTCTTTCACTTCTTACCATATAGCCTAATTTTTTCTTGACGGTATCCATCAGCATCCGCATCACCTCACTTATTGTTTTATTTTATCGTAGATTGATAGTAAGAGAAACGCATTATAGTGCATGAAGATACGCAATATAATGTGAATTGCGGGGCAGGAGAACCTACAAGGGAGGAGCATCTATGTTGCAAGGAAAGACAAGGCACTTGTGTAATGATTCGTCAAAAAAATCTTGCTTTTGCAGGGGTGCCAAAAGGGTTATTTATATGCAGTATATGCGTTAATATATGAAGTCACCGTGCAGGATGATGCATGGGATAAGAAAGATGTCGAGCCAGAAGAAATGTGGTTCGGCGTTTTCTTTTACCAAAATAAAAATATCCTTCACAGATGCAGATCTCCACCTCTGAAATTTGGAAACTTATTGATTTCAAATTTCGGAGGTAGAAAATGAAAGAAGAACAAAAATATAATGGATCTAAAACAAGAAATTATTTCACTGCTTACTTGCTGGCATCTATAAGGGGAAAAAGACTTCGGTATCTGGAAAAGCAGCAGAAAATATTATTTGCAGAGGAAAATCTGGAAGATAAAGAATATACAGATGCGGATATTTCTCCAGAGGAAAGGCTGGAATTGGAACAGAAAGAACAACTGCTTATGGAAGAAGCACAGGGGATATATCCAGAGTGGAACGAAATGACGGATATAAGCCTTATAGAAGCCATGTTTTCTTTGCAGGAAGAAGAACGGAAGCTTATTTATCAGCATGTCTTTGAGGAGCGTACTTTTAAGGAGATGAGCATCTTAAATCAGATGACGGAAGAACGCTGTAAAGGTGCGTATTATTGGGCTATCCGCAAAATACGAAAGAGAATGGGAGGAAAGAAATCATGAATTTTAAAGAATTGTTATATCGGGCAAGACAAGGGGATGAAGATGCTATTCTGGAAATATTTGAAATGTACCGACCACTCTTGATTAAAAATGCCTTGGTAGATGGAATCTTTGATGAAGATCTGTACCAGGAATTGACAGCAGAATTGTTGAAGTGCATACGGTATTTTAGGGATGTAGAATAGAATTATAGGAGGTGTAGCGGTATAATCCATACACCTCCCTAGAGCATATTCTGCCATTTTTAGTAAATGGATTACATAATTATAATTGCCAATTAGGCAATAAAAAACGCAATTGAAACAAGAATACTAGACGGGATAAACTAAAATCCCCTAATATAGTAAAAAATAGTAGGAGGAAATTTCGATGGAGATGAACCAAAAAGAATGTGGAATAGTGTGCAAAGAAAATGGTACGGAGCAAATAGAAAAAGTAACAGAGGAAGAATGGAAATTATTAAAACAATATAGAAATTTGTGTGAAGAAAATAAATTAACCATCAACATTTTGATCCAGCGATTATTAGCACACGAGAAAGGCAGGGAATAAGTTGATTAAAGTGGCATTATGTGATGATATTATTGACTATAATAAAAAAATGGAGAGTTATATCGAAAAATATGGAAATGAAAATCATGTAGAAGTCAAAATTACTTCGTATGGAAGTGGCAGTCAGTTATTATTGAATTATCAGAAACGAAAGTTTGATGTTATATTTTTGGATGTGTCTATGCCTGAAATGGATGGATTTGAAACAGCAGAGGAGATTCGGAAGAGTGATACTGATGTTTCAATCGTTTTTTGTACTTCTTATTATACAATCACTAATGCAGGGAAAGGCTTTGAAGTTGCGGCAGAAGATTTTTTATCAAAACCTTTACTGTATAGAAAAGTTGAGAATATCTTAAACAAAATATATAAAAAGAAATTGTTGAATGCAGAGGAAAAATTATTTTTGAAATGTCACGATGGATTGATTACGCTGCAACTTTCCGATATAATCTATATACAAACAGAAAACAAGCTGTTGATCTTACATACAATTCATGGAGATGTGCAAAGTAGCCAAAGAATGAGTGAACTGGAGAAGCGTTTAAGCAAAAAGCAATTTTTTCGCTGTCATAATAGTTATATGGTCAATTTTGATTATGTTGAAGGGGTTAAGAAAGATAGTGTGTTAATCAAAGATAAAGTTCAGAAGTTAAAGACTATTCCAATAAGTAAATATAAGAAAGAAGAGTTCATGAGAGCATTAGCTAGATATGTGGGAAAATGGGAAAACTGAAAATCTATGTCAAAAATATGTTGATTTATACAAAGAATATTGTTGTATGGAAAAAAATGGATTATAGTCCTCATATACTAAACAGAAAGGAGAAAAAACATGGTTAATACTGAAACAACAGAAGAGTTCGTAAAAGAACTGGATTTAACAGAGGAAGAAATAGAAAGTTATACCGGATGTTCTGAAAGAACGCAGAGATGTTTAACTGATTGCCCATGGCCATTTCCAGGGGCATACATTAATGAAGCTAGTTAAAACAAAGAACCGTGTAGCCTATCGGATATGATAGTCTGTGCGGTTTCTTTTTTGGAGGAAAGTATATGTATACAATTACTTTAGAAGTAAACCAAATATGTAATTTACGTTGTACATATTGTTATCTTGGAAGAAAGACAAACCAAAAGATGTCCGAACAGATAGCATACAAAGGATTGGAAATTGCATTTTTAAATGCGGAAAATCATAGAGATCGAAGATTATGGGTGGATTTTGTAGGTGGAGAGGCACTCTTAAGTCTTTCATTTTTAAAGCATTTGGTGGATTATATAGAGGGGCAGGCATTAAAAAGAAATATTTTAGTGACATATTCTATCACGACAAATGGAACTATTTTAAATGATGAGATTTTAGCATGGCTGATTAAATATAGAATTCATTTAAAAGTAAGTATTGATGGAGATGAGGAAACCCATAATAAAAACAGAAAGAGGATTGATGGTGTTGGAAGTTATTCTAATATTATTGAAAACTGTATGTATTTCAAAGAATACGAGAAGAGAACCAAGCAATATATTCAGGCAGCACATGTTGTTACACAGAATAATTATGGGGAAACATTTGAATCTGTTTGCCATTTAGTTGAAAATCTAAATTTTAGCATAGTGGATTCTTCTATTGATGTTATGAATAGATGGACAACCGATCAGTTGGATGGTTTGGCTGATGAATGGGAAAAAGTATTACGTTACTATTTAAAAAGGAAAAAAGCAGGAAAAGCATTTCTTTGGGGACCAATTTTAGATTTGAAGAAATACGGAGAAAATAATGGAGAATCAGGATTTTGTGGTGTAGGTCTTATTCAAATATATATAAAGGTGGATGGGAGAATCTTTGGTTGTGCGGCAAATTTAGAAGATAGTGGGTGCATTGGAGATGTTGAAAATGGATTGTCTAAGGAATGTATCAAAAGATTGAGGAAAATAGGAAAAGAAGGTAATATGTGTTCAAAATGCAGCTTTGCTGTGAAGTGCCAAAGCAAAAATTGCATCATGAACAGTTTGGCATATAGTGGAACAGTAGGTGAACATAATCCTGATATGTGTTATTTTGAAAGGAAAAAGAGGAATCTATGGGAGATATATGCTCCTCAATTATAATTTTTTGAAAATAAAACTTGAAATATGGGTAAAAATACGCTATTTTTATTATAAATACCAACTTATGAAGTGACTGGTAGTAAGTGTTTTATTATATTGATGTGGTGGTGAAAATGAATATAATTAGGCGAAAGAGAAAGGAATTGGGGATTTCTCAAAAAGAATTAAGCGAAAAGTTAGGTACGAGTCAACAGACAATCAGCAGGATTGAAAAGGCAGATATTGAAAATATTCCCTGTAGCTTATTGGTGAAACTGGCAAATATATTTGACATACCAATAGATGTTTTGGTATATGGAGATAATAGTGATTTGTGTAAAAGTCAAATTGAAGAATTATGGGATGTTTTTCAAAAGTTAGATGAGATAAATAAAGCTACGTTATTGTTGATGGGAAGAAGGCTAAATGAAGCACAGATGGAAAATATGCTGAAGAAGCAGATAGGTGATATGAGTGATAAAAATAGCGATATGTGATGATGAAAAATATTTTGTAGATACAGTTGAAAAAATGCTAAAAATTTATGCAGAGAAAAATGGTAAGGACTTTTGTATAAAAAAATATACAAAGCCGTTGCAGTTAATGGAATCTTTAAAAGAAGAATTCCAAATTTTCTTTTTGGATATAGAGATGCCTGCGATGGATGGCATGGAGTTGGTGGATATTATCCGCAGACATGATGAAAAATCAATTATTCTTTATGTATCATCTCATAATGAATTTTTAGGGGTTGGATATAAGTATGATGTCCAAAATTTTATTACAAAACCAATTACACAAGTACAGATTAATTGTGAAATGAATAGAGCATTAAGAAAACTAGAGTCATATGAGCAAAAATACATAGCAGTAAAGAATGAGAAAGGATACTTTAAACTATTTCTTTCCGATATAGAATACATTGAAACCGTGAAACGAAAGGTTTTATTTCATCTACGAAATGGAAATCAGGAAGATGGATATTTTAAAATGAGAGATTTAGAAGAACGCTTGGAAAAATACTATTTTGTACGTTGTCATAATGGTATTATTGTAAATGTCGATTGTATTGAATCATTACATGATCTTACCACTACACTTTATTCCGGAGCTAAAATTTATATTACACGGTCTAGAAAACAAAACCTAATGAAAAAAATGGCAGAACGGGGAGGAAGTGTATAGTGTGTATGCACAGAGTATTATAAAGAATCTTTTTTCAATAATTAATATTTTTCTGATTACATATTTGTTGATTGATAGAAAAAACAATCAAGAGTATCGAAAGAAAAATTGGTATTCCTATGTTTTGTGCATTGGAAGTATTTTTCTGGTGCGGGTAATGGAGAATGGGGTATCCATACATATCGTTTATAATTATATTACGATTGTGATTATTGTCATGTTTATAGGACATTTTTTATTTCAACGGAATATGAAATATTGTATTTTGATAGGCAGTATTTTCTTATCTATTTCGTTATTAGGGCAATTACTAAGCAGTATTTTCCTATATCCATATAGTGGAAATAGAGTATTAGCTGAATTACCAGGAATATACCAAGTGGTGATGATGGTAATTGCAGAAAGTGTTATTATTGCCGGATGTTTGACATTAAAGAAAATTATAGAAAGAATTCCACCGCATTTATCAAGCATTAATGTGATGACAATTTTCATCCCGTTATTGCTTAATATTATAGTTATGGCAGTATGTACCGATAACCTATATAATGATAAAAAGGTAATTATTGGAAACATATGGTCAGTTATTACAATATCAATAGTTCCTATTGTTATGTTTTTAGGAACTGTCTGTAACATAGTGATTTTGGAGAACTACTTAAATGTAAAAAAAATCGAAAATGAAAAAAAGCTTCAAATAAGTGAGATGAGCTTGCAGTATGATTATTATATGAAACAATCGAAAGATATGGAAAATATCCGCAGGCTTTCCCATGATATAAAAAATCATTTGGAGGCATTGAAAGAAAATATAGAGCCAGAACAAAAAATAGAGTATATTAATGGTATTGAACGTAAATTAAATAAGTATCAAAGTTACTATAAATCAGGGAATACTTTTATTGATAATTTGCTTCATACGAAACGATTGGAGGCTATCGAAAAGGGAATTGAATTTAAGGTGTTTGCCGATTTTACAGAGTTTCGACAGATAAGAAATGAGGATTTATGTGTCATAATTTCGAATACAATAGATAACGCATTAAGAGAATGCCGGTTAATGAAAGAAGAAAATCCTATGGTAGAGTGTTTAGTACAGTTAAAGGCTAAAAAAGTAAAGGGGTTCTTGTCAATTTTATGTGAAAATAGCCTAAGAGATTCACAAGTACGTTATCTGCGAGAAAATGCAACACTGGAAACATCAAAGGAAGATAAGAAAAATCATGGGTTTGGTGTCAAAAATATTAAAAGTGTGGTGAAAGATTATGGAGGAGAAGTATCATTTAGTGTTTTAGATGATATGTTTTCTGTTTCTGTGATTATTCCGATAGAAATATAGTGTGACAAGATGGTGCTTATGGAAAATAAGTGCCATTTTTATTGGTCCAGGCAGGGCATAAAAAATGCAAACTAAACAAATTATATGTTTTTTCTTGAAGCAGGATGTAAAATAAAGAAAAAAGAAGAGGAGGCATGGGTATGCGAAAAAAAATGAAACTATTTATTGCCATGGTATCAGTGGGGGCTTTATTGGGAACGATGCCAGTTATGGCAGCGGAACAACCAGAACTTCCAACGAAAGTGCAGGATATTGCGAATGGTTCTGATGAACTTTACGGGGAAGGAGTTCCGATTGAGCATGGCACAAATCCAGATGAAAGATTTTCGTCTGGTGGGGTAGATCATACACATCAGTATATTGTTGCAAACGCACTTAAAATTCTGAGCAATGATAAAGGAAATAGTGCATTCAATGGTGAGCTGAACTCATCTATTCTTATGGAGGCAACCGACTGGCCGGATAAACTTGGAAATGAAACAGATGCAGGAACTTTTGCAGGACACTTTTATGATCCTGATACTGGAAAAAACTGGCTTGGTCAAAAATCTCCGACAGCTAGGACAAGAGCAGAGTCATATTTTCAGGCAGCAGTAAATGCGTATCGTGCAGGAGATGTACAATTGGCTATGTCAAACTTAGGAAAAGGCACCCATTATGTATCAGACTTAAATGAACCGCATCATGCATCGAACTTGACAGCAGTAAACAGCAATCATTCCGCTTTTGAAAAATATGTTGATAAAAACCGTAAATCTTACACAATAGCAGGAAATTCGTTTGGCTCATCCGTATATACAACCGCATTAAATACATCAACAGGAGATTTGATGTATTCCGCAGCAAAACATGCGAAAGGGCTTGCGGCGGATGCTCAAAAGGAAAGTTCCTATGATAGTGCAGGCAGACAATCTGTGCAGCATGCTATACAGACGGTAACTCAATATATGTATAAATTTGGAAAAGAAGTTGGAATCTATTAATAAGAGTTTTTCAGGTCTTGGTATTAAGAATATCGAGGCCTGTTTTTTATGCCATTTAGACACTAAAATACGCAAAATAATCAAAATATATGGCGAGATAGGAGAATTTGATTAAAATTGTTTTTAGTATATTCAAGAAAGGAGTAGACAGATATGTATAATTTCACATTATATATGACAACAGATTGTAATTTTAAATGTCAGTATTGTTATGAAGACTACCATAACCATTATCAGTTGAATGAAAAAACACTTGTGGACTCTTTGGAGTTTATGATGAATTATGGGGATAGAGGGAAAGTCTTGATTGATTTTTTGGGCGGTGAGCCTTTGCTGAAGAAAGATTTAATTTACAAGGCAGTAGCCTATATCAAAGATAATTATCCGGAAAGGGAAGTAAAGTATTATATTACTACCAACTGTTCCATGATGGATGATCGGTTCATTGCATTTATGAAAGAAAATCATTTTACAGTACGCCTTAGTTTTGATGGGAATAAGGAAACCCATGATTTGAACAGAGTTGCGAAAGATGGAGTTTCTTGCTATGAAAAAATTTTTGAGAATATCATGAAGGTAAAGGATAGTGGATTGAATTTTTCTGTAAGAATGACGGTCACAGAAAATACCATTCCGTATATGTTCGAAAATATCTGTTACCTGCATGAGCATGGATTGGATAACATCTGTATGATTATGGATGTATATTTAAAAATATGTGATGAGCTGAAGGCAGAATTTGAAAAGCAGGTGGGACAAATTTTGCGGTACTATTTGGCTGAGGCAGCAGCGGGCAGAGTTTTTACTATAGATCAATTTGATGGAAAAATGTTTAATATGTTGTGTGATTTTGGGAACTGCTTTGGCATGTGCGATGCCGGAATTGGAAATTTCAAGATCTTTCCGAATGGTCAGATATATCCATGTGGATTTCTTACAAGTAATGAAAAATATTGTATAGGTAATATCAAGGAAGGCGTTGATATAAGAAAGGCAAAATTAATAGCAATGTCGAACTTTGATAAAACCGATCCGAAGTGCAAGGGATGCACAATCCGAGATTTTTGTCATGGTATGAAATGCGGATATATGAATTTTATCAATACAGGGAAGATTAATGTACCATCGGATGCAGAGTGTATTTTTGAACATATCTTTTATAAGGCAATGGTGCAGATTCTTGAATATTATTTACAGCAGCCGATTGAAATAGTTAGAGAAAAATTAGGAGTGTATATAGACTATATCCAGGAGGAAGATTTAAAATTCAGTGAGTTCGGAGAGAAGATTGCCAAGAGGTTAAGCGATGAAAAGTAAAGAAAGCCGTCCATATCTTGGATTTTTAAAAGAGTATGCTTTTAAGAAAAAGTTACTACCTTCCTATATTTTAACAATAGCAACGATTGTGTTAACGGCGGGAGTTTCTTTGGTGCGTCCGGAGCTGCAGGGAAAAGTGATAGATGATTTGGGGAATCCACATAGTACCAGTTTATCTGCGTTTATGCTCCTTCTGGTGGTGTTCCTGGGCATGTTACTGCTGAACTACCTTATGAATTATGTACAGCGTTATATCGTGGCTGTTATTTCGGAAGAGATAGCAGCAGATATGCGACAAAAGGTAGAAGATAAATTATCAACAGTAAGCGTGAATTTTTTTGAGAAGATAAAGCTAAGTGACATTTTGCTGAAAGTAGATAAAGATGTTTCAGCAGTGAAACAATGTGGAATCACAAGTATTATCACATTGGTTTCCAATATTGTTATCCTGGTGGTTGTTCCTCCATATATGTTTTCTATCCATAAGGGGATTGCCGTATCCAATATTATCTTACTTGTCAGTGTTCCTTTTATTAGTAGAATCCTGGGGAAATTGATACAGGAAACCAGTGGTCAAGTTTTGGAAGGATATAACAGCATAACCAATGTTCTGACAAACACCTATGATAATTGGTTTATTACAAGACTCTTTCAATGTGGGCAATATGTGCATGATATGTACTTTGAGAAAAATCAGAAATACAAAAAAGAGACGAATCGCCAGAATTTGTTGTACATATTGAATACATCTACGATACTCGTGATTCAGTTTATAGGAACAGTCATAATTTGGGTAGTCGGTGCACAAGAAGTATTTAAAGGAAATATGACCATAGGTACCATTATGGCCTTGATGAATTACCAGACAATTATTATGAATCCTATTATTGGAATCGCACAGTTTGCTAACGAGTATCATACAGCCGTAGTTTCCTTAAAGGATATCAATGGTTTGCTTCAGTATCCGGATCAGAAACAAGGAGATGGAGAGAAAGTAACAACAGTTAACAACATTTCCTTAGAAGAGATGAGCTTTTCTTATACAGAGTCGAATAAGAAGGTATTTGACCGGCTCAATTTGAAGTTCGAAAAAGGCACTCTTTACGGAGTTCATGGAAAAAGTGGACAAGGCAAAAGCACTCTGTTCAAAATTATAACAGGTGTGTATCAACCGACAGAAGGAAAAGTAGTTGTGAATAACACAGATTTGCAGGAATTAGATATTAACAGCTATTGGGAAAATACAGGATATGTTATGCAGCGTACACAGTTCTTCAATGATACGGTAAGACGGAATATGGGATTACTACATATTGTTTCGGAAGAAGAAATGGATACAGTGGCAAAGTGCTTGGATTTGTATGATGAAATCCATACTTTAGAAATGGTATGGGATACCGAGATAAAGATAGATCCATGCAATTTCTCAGAAGGACAAATGCGGCGTTTAGATATTATGAGGAATATTTTGAAAAATTCACAAATTCTGATTTTTGATGAAGCGACAGCAAATATTGATGAAAAACGAAGAGGGCGTTTTTATCAATTATTGCATGCGTTATCAAGGGAGAAAATTATTATTTTTTCTACGCACAATCTGGAAGAATTGCGAGAAGCAGATATTATTGTGGATTTGGAGAAGCTACATATAAGGCAGGTGAGTGAAAAGTGAGGATAGGTGTGTTGGATTCCAATGGATCTTTTGATAATCCTTTTTTTCAGGATAAGAAAATTGTAAAAATAGACTGCAAGTGGAAAGGTCAGGAATACAGTAAAGATGCCTTTGGATTTACCCATGCGGAATATGTCTGTTCTTTTATTTTAAAGGAAAACCCAGAAGCTGAAATTGTTCTGGTACCCATTGTGAGGAAGAACAAAAAGAGTACGGTTCTGGATATGATAGAAGGTATTGAATTACTGATAGAGGAACAGGTAGACATAATTAATATGAGTATGGGAGATGAGTACAAATATCACAAAGAAATAGAGGAGGTATGTAGAGCAGCTACAGAAAAGGGGATTTTGATTGTGGCAGCATACTCTAATCAGCAAGTAGAAGCAACCTATCCGGCTTCCTTCCCTTTTGTAATGGGAATAAGATGCCTGGACATAGAGAATCCTTTACAGGTTTTCCAATATGATGGGATAGGAAAGGATGTGATTTTTTCCTCTAAATTTTTTTCTCTTTATCATTTAGGCATTCCTAAGTTTTATCAGGGCAATAGCTTTGGGTGTGCTGTAATAACAGGGTATTTAAGCAATTATGAGGATGAATATGAACAGGCAATTTTACAGTTTACTCTCAACACTTTGAATCACTATTATCCATATCAAACATTGAAGCAGAAACAGTGTTATTTTCTAACGAACCGTATAGAAGAACCTTTAGAGCAGCGTTTCATACGGGAAGTAACGAGAACAGAGAGATGTGATACTTTTGAAAGTGGAATGGAAAAATTGAGAAATATAAAAACAGCAGAACAGTATCCGGTGCTATTTATTGATCACAACAATTATCAGGAAATATGTGAGTATAAAGAGAGAATCAGGGTATATGCCATGGAAAATCCGAAGACAGAAATTATTTTGCGATATCCCTTATTTAATATGGTGGAAAGATTGGATTTCCAGAAGAAAACAAATAGAAATTTGAACCAATTTACAGTTTAGGAGGCAGGAAAATGTATACATTGTCATTAGAGATCATAAATAAGTGCAATTTGAATTGTACTTACTGCTATCTGGGCGAGAAGAAAAATACATACATGAGTTTAGAAACGGCTCAAAAGGCAATCGATATTGCTGTGCATGAAGCAAATAAACAGCATGATCGGACACTTATGGTTTACTTTATTGGAGGGGAACCCCTTATGGCATTTAATCTGATGAAAGATGTGGTAGATTATGCGAAGAAAAAATGCCAGGAAACAAACTTAATATGCAAGTTCAGTACTACGATAAATGGAACGTTAGTTACAGATGAAGTAATTGATTTTTTTGTGGAAAATACATTTGAGGTGAAGGTGAGTTTAGATGGTCCTGAGTATGTTCAGAATTTGAACAGGAGAGATTATGCAGGAACCGGAAGCTTTGAAAAAATTATGAAGAACCTTCCGTTATTGAGAAAATATGAGCAGGAAACAGGAAATCAGATTTCGGTAGCCAGTGTTGTGACAAGTAATAACTATCAATATTATGCAGAAAGTTTCCAGTTTTTGCTTGATTTAGGAATTAAAAAATTAGAGTCGGGAATTGATTATTATTGCTCCTGGAGTGATGAGCAGATACAGGGATTACGAGAACAGATAGAGAAGGTATTTGGTTTATATAAAGCACATATACAAAAAAATCAAGAAGTAATCTTTTGGAATCTTTGGGAACAATATCTGAAATCTTTCCTGATTCCATGTCCATTTTACGCATGTAAGGCAGGTTTGACAACTTGCTATGTAACAACGGATGGTGGGATTTATACTTGTGCGGAACTTCCAGAATTTAAAATCGGTTCTGTAGAAGCCGGGTTGGATGTTCCGAGGATTCGAGAGATTATTTACCTAGAGGATCAAGAGGATACAATGTGTAAAAAATGTCAATACATTAGACATTGTAAAACAAGAGGCTGTCAGGTGGCAAATTATGAAATTCACCAAAATGTATATCAACCTATAAAAGTGAATTGTGAAGTGACGAAGTGGATGTACCATCTGATTCAAACAAACTTAACTGAAAAACAGCTTGAAAAGCTGAAACAAGAATATGAAAGGAGATATTTACGTCATGGAAAGTAAGATGAATGAGTTTATTAAGATAACTGAGGGAGAAAAAGTGGCTTTAATTGATCCGGTAGGAAAAGTCTGCCTGGGGGTAAGTAAAAGATTTGCAGACAATTTAGATAAACCAGAGTTTCAGGAAAAGTTATTCCCTGTATGGGAGCAGCAAACTGAATTTGTAAAAGAAATAGAGAAGAATCATGAGAAAATCAATACGGTATATTTGATGGTAACCAGGAAATGTAATATGAATTGTGATTTTTGTGCGATCGGTGCAAACGACAAACTTCGTCCAGAAAAAGAATTTAAGCTGGAGGATATACAGAATAAGGTGATCCCGTTCTTTCAGAAAAATAAGCCACATAAAATGATTCTTACAGGTGGAGAGCCACTGATTAAAGATCAAATTGTGGAAATTGCAAAAGCATTAAGAAATGGTTTGACTTGCCCCATAACACTGCAGAGCAATGGTCTTGTGATCACCAAAGAATTAACAGAACAACTCAAAGGATATATAGACGAAATTGATTTCAGTACCATGCACATGTTTGGAACGCCTGAAAAGGAGCAGCAGCTAATTAATCATATCGAGATGTGTCAGCAAGCTGGAATAAAGGTGGTCCTTAGTTTTATTTATGAGAAAACCAATGAAGTGGATTTATATCGATTGATTGATATAGCTGCTAAATATGACATTGATGTTCTTTTTAATATTGTTTCATCTGTGGGTAGGGCGAAAGAAAACTCTGAAATTTTAACAGATATGGAACATCTTGATATGAACCTGAAGATAGCAAAATATATATTGAAACAGGGATACGAGAATAAAAAAATAGGGGGAGCCTTTTATCAAAGAATTCAGGTAAGAAATTCTTGTGGGGGTTATGGAAAAGTTATGGCAATTTTCCCAGAAGGCGATATTTATATGTGTCAGTGTATGGAGCAGAACCAGGTTCGAATGGGAAATATACTGGCCGATGAGCCACAGAAAATTTTACAGAAATTAGAAAATTTATTGGAAAAAGATGAAATTAAGAGATTGTTCTGTGCTGAAAATAAAGAAATATGTAAAGAATGTGATTACCGCTATATATGTGGTGGACGTTGTATGGCATCAGAAGAACCTTATGATTACCGGTGCATTTTCTTAAAAGCAGTATTAAATTATGTGCTGTTTTACTATGATGCTAAAGAAAACAGAAAGAAAAATTTAGAAATCTATATTGAGTATATGGAGAAGGTAAAGAGAAAATGGGAGGGAGAAGCCAACTAGGAAGAAAAAAGAGCAATTTAAACAAGAAATATAGATAAAAGGTGTGTGCAAGCGTATAAATATAGGCATAAGGAGGTGAGTTCTATGGAAGAATTCAATGCAGAAAGAAAATCCTCAGAACTTAGCAAAGAGGAAGTAAGTATTTATACGAATGACTGTGGTGTGACAAGGTATAATTGCGTAACAGATTGTTTTGGGGTATTAGCTTTAATTACAGAAGAGGAGTAATTTCGGAAAGGAGACAGTAGACTATGAACGAATTAAAAGAAAAAGAAGCTCAGGAATTATCAAAAGAAGAAATCAATGTTTATGCAGCAGGCTGTGGAGAAATCCAGAATCATTGTAAAAATGACTGCTTTGGTGGCGGATCTTTTCTGAATCCGGATTATTAAATAGGAGGATGGTTGTCATGGAAGAAAAGAGAATCGAAGTAACTGAAAATGAAGAGTTATTAAAAGAAGAAGTTGACATTTATGAATGGCCAGACTGCGATATCGTTCGTAAGAAATGTGAAAATGATTGTATCGGTGGCGGCGCTTTTTTAAATACAACTAAGTAATACATACAAAAATATGGAAGGCTATTCGAGAAAACAAAATCGAGTAGCCTTTCATTGATATATAGATAGATATGAATTAAAGAAAGATTTAAAAGGAGAAATAATTATGAAAGTATTGGAAGCAAGAAATATAAAAAAATATTATGGAAAGGAACCTAATATAACAAAGGCATTGGATGGAGTAGATTTTAGTGTTGAAAAGGGAGAATTTGTAGCTATTGTTGGTACATCAGGAAGTGGTAAATCTACCTTATTAAATATGTTGGGAGGATTGGATGTACCTACCTATGGGGAAATTAAAATCCAAGGAAAAAAATTGTCAGACTTAAATGATGAGCAGCTCACAATCTTTCGAAGAAGGAATATAGGCTTTATTTTTCAAAACTATAACTTACTCCCCATGTTAAATGTTTATGAGAATATAGTTTTGCCAATTGAATTAGATGGGCAGGAAGTTGATCAGATATTTTTGAACGAAATTATTAATATGCTCGGTTTAAAGGAGAAACTGAAAAGTATGCCGAATATGTTATCTGGCGGACAGCAGCAGCGTGTTGCGATTGCAAGAGCCTTGATTACGAAGCCGGCAATTATACTTGCGGATGAACCTACAGGAAATCTTGACAGCAAGACGAGTCGGGATGTACTGGAATTGATTCAAAGTACGAGTAGAAAATTTGAGCAAAGTGTTGTGATGATTACTCATAATGAGCACATTGCAGATTTAGCACAACGAATAGTGAGGATTGAAGATGGAAAATTTTTGAAAACTGGAGTTGGTGAAAATGAGAAAATCAGGGAATAAAAAAGCAATAAAAAATATTGTACAGAGAAATCTTCAGTCTGAAAAGCGAAGAAATGTTATGTTAATGATTTCTATAGCACTAGCATCATTTTTGATATGTTTTTCAGGACTTATTGCGACTTCACTGCTGGAAGTGAAGAAAAAACAGATTCAGGATACATACGAAGCAGTATATATGAATGTTTCAGAAGAAAAACTGTTAAAGCTAAGAGAAGAAACGGGATTTGAAAGAGTAGGACAATACTATATTGTTGGGGATATACCGTCTGACAAAAAATATACAGCAACTTTTTTTTACATGGATCAGCCAATGCTCTATATGATGAGAAATCAAATGAGTTTATCCAGTGGAAAAGTTCCAGAGGAAGAAAAACAGATTGCTGTATGTAAAAAATGGTTGGAAAAGTATGGAAAAGATAAAAAGGTAGGAGATAAGATCAATTTAAACACGGATCAACTATCAGGAGAATATACGATTTCAGGGATTCTTGATATGACGACTAGTGGAGAAACATTTCCGTTTTTAATATCTTGGGAAAAACTGGAAAATTATGAAAACTACAATGAAGATTCCAATATGGTTTATGTGCATGTGAAGGAAAAGAATGTTGAAGATATAAAGAAATATTGCAGAGAAATTGGTGAAAAAAATAATTTACCTGTGGCATTTAATAATCCATATTTCAGGTACGTTAATCAAGTGATTTCTGCAGATCAATTAGGTATCTTAGGAATATTAATTGGACTTGTTTTGATAGGAAGCTATACTGTTATAAAAAGCATTTTCCAAATTTCCATAATTAATAAAATACAAAATTACGGACAACTTAGAACGATAGGAACGACACAAAAGCAGATAAAAAAGATTGTAAAAAAGGAAGGAAGATATTTAGGTGTTAGAGGAATACTGACAGGTATTTCATTAGCAATACTTTGTTCAGCAATAATACTAGCAAAAGGAATTAATATTGGGAATTATATTGTATGTGCAATGATAACCGTAGCTATCTGCGGCATTATTGTCAGTATATCTATAAATAAACCAATTAAAATAGCAATGAAGGCATCTCCGATGGAATCTGTGAGGATGACAGCAATTAGTAATATAAAAATATCGAAACAAGAAAAAAATAGAAAGCTTACGCCAATATCTTTGGGAATAATGAATTTTAAGAGAGAACCCAAAAAAGTATGGAGCATTGTTATATCATTAAGCCTTGGAGGAATCATTCTGCTAACGGTATCTTCAGCTTTACTTTTACAATCACCCGAAAGGATGGCACAACATTATTTTGGTGATGCTGATTATAAAATATATATAAATTCAGATAAAGAGCCGACAGAACAATTATATTCCGGGAATCCTCTTAATGATAAGCTGAAAGAAGAAATCGGTAGCATTCCAGGTATCAAAGAGATACAAACATTAAGAAAATCAGCAACCTTTACCTTTGAATATCAGGGATATGGAGGAAGAGGAATGTGTGATATGATTACCAAGCAAAATAAGAAAGAAATCGAAGATGCATTAATTGCAGGGCGAATGCCTGAAAATTCCCGTGAAATATTAGTAAAGTCTGGTTATGAAGATTTTGGGGAAGAAGTAAAAGTAGGAATGCAGTTTGAGATTTCGTTAGGAAGAGAAAAAATACCAGTAACAGTATCAGGAATTTTCCAATCAACTAAAGTTGCATCTACAAAAGGAAGTGGGCAGTTAGGATTTAATGCTGCGATGATGTGTATGACGGAAGACGCTTTTAAAGAATTATTGCCTGGAATAAATAATTTTGATTTTACATGGGTAATAAACATTGATCCGAGGGAGGAGAGCAGTGTTGATGAAAATCTTCGTAATACGATTTCACAAAACGAAGATATTGCAATCGAAAGCTTTAGCGAAAGAGTGAATAGATATGAGAAAAATAATACAATATATCTCATTTTGCAGATGATTTCCAGCCTAATTTTCCTTTTTGGTGTGATAAATTTGATCAACACGACACTGTCCAATCAATTATTCAGAAGACGTGAATATAGTGTTTTACGGTCTATAGGATTGACAGAAAAGCAGCTTTATAAAGTTATTATCGGTGAAGGTATGTGCTATTCTATCTTAAGCATTTGTATGACTTTGCTAATTGGAACTCCTATTGCAATGTTAATTTGTCGTCAAATGAGTATAAGCTGTTATGGGAAAGTGGTAGAATATTCATTTCCGTTTTTTTATATGGGTATATACGTATTGGTACTTCTGTTAATACAGGTTATATTATCTATTTACCAAATAAGAGAACAGAAGAAAAAATCCATCATTGATCAGCTAAGAATGGAATAGTTATCCAAACAGAAAGAAAAAAATGCAATCTGCACATAAAATATGGAAATGAAATTTTAAAATAGTATACTGATGTTATCAAAAAATATTAATGGGAAGGAGGGAAGGCGGATGAGGGAGCAAAGAGATGAGCAAGAGCCAAGAGAACTCTTTAATGCAGAAGTAAGCATTTATACGGATGATTGTGGAGAGATTCAATTTCATTGTTTAAATGATTGCTTGGGTGGAGGCGCTTGGCTCAATATTGAATACTAATAACAATTGAATAAGTTTATACAGAAAGGAAAATAAGACATGGAAAACGAGAGAAAAGTAAAAAATAATGAAATAGAGATAGAAGAAGTGAATGTATATACAGATGATTGTGGCACAACAAGAAAAGATTGTGTAACAGATTGTATCGGTGGAGGTGCTCTTATAACCCCTATGAACTAACATAAAGTAAGAGAGCTTTTATAGAGACGATTGTGGATTAACAAAATACCAATATTGGTGGTAGCGTTTAGATATGTGCATAATCAAAAGTACGGAATGAAACAAGGAGGATTTTTATGAACGATGTAAAATTAGAGAATGTTGAATTACAGGAAGAAGAGGTCAATATATACACTTCAGACTGTGGAGTAACAAGAAAAGCGTGTATAACGGATTGTTTTATGACGACTTGTTTAATTACTTGTGCAGAATAGATGGTGCGATATTAAATGAGCAGCGTTATCTGTAATGGATTATGCTGCTCATTTAATATGTAATCCATATATATCCAATCCCATATATTGTCTTAATATAATGATGATTTTCAGTATCAATTCTTTGGCGTATACGGCAGATCATACTATTCAGAGAGGTTTCTTCTACATGATTCCCATTTCGATCCCATAGTGAATATAAAAGATGTTGTCTGGTTAAAACAGTGTTTGGATTTAGAGAGAGTAGTTTGAGCAGCTTAAATTCCAGTGGAGTAAAGGAAGTAGAAATCCCGTCAATCACTGCGGTTAAGGAGTCAAAATTTAAAGTTATATGGCTGTCTTCGTACTGTGTGGTTAGATGATAGTTGGTAAATAAGATATCCAATTTTTTCATTAAAAGTGCTGGTGATGAGAGAGTCGAATATAAATGATCATTAGCACCGGCTTCGTAGAAATCCAAAATTATTTGTTCTGGAATATTAGTAGGACATAAAAACAGAACAATGATGTTTGGGGAGCATTTTTTTGCAGCTTTACTTATGGTAAGGCTGTATTTATGTAACAGTGTGAAATCCAGGATTAAAGCATTATAAGAGTTAAAGGATATGCTACTAATTTGCTTTGGTACAGCGGAAATAAAATCGGTATGATAATTTTGCTTTAAGATATTCTCCAGATTTTTCCCCAAGACGGACGGGTTGCCAATCAATAATAGTTTTTTCATAAGCATTTCTCCTCCCCTATAAGCACTAGTATATTTAAAAGAAAAGAAGTTGTAATATTGTTTGTATAGATTGACTTTTTTTCGGTATAGATGTATAGAAATGATGATAGTAATACTACGATATACCACGATACATAGTAGTAATACTCTTAAATGAAGTAAAATACAGGTGTATTTAAGTGTAAAATGAGTGTATCGGGAGGTGTACGCTTGTGAATCGAATATCTGAATTAAGAAAAAAATTAGGCCTGACTCAGACAAGGTTAGGGGAAGAAATAGGAGTCAGTCAGCAGACAATTAGTAAGTATGAAAAGGTAGACGAGAATATTTCTGGTGATATGTTGCTTGCATTATCCAAATTCTTTAAAGTCCCAGTTGATTATATATTGAGAAAAGATGAAGAAGAACAGCAGAGAGAACAGGATAATAAAAGAGAAATTATGGAGTTGTATAGAGATATGGACCAGTACAATAGAGATACCTGGATTATTATAGGAAAGCGTTTATTGGGCGGTCAGTTACACAAATACAATGAAGATAGTATCATAGAAAAAAGGCTAAAGGAATAATTTAATAAGATTTCTGCAATAATTCGGCTGTATACTTAAAGTATAACGATAAATGATATGAGGAGGCAGAGAATGGGAGAATTATTATACTTTAAGAATTGTGAGGAAAGAAAAAAAGCAGAGGAATTGTTAAAGAAATATTGGCCGGAAGCGTCCTTTGTAGTCATGCGATTAGATATGCAAAATACAATAGAAGAAGAAAGAGTTCATTTCGGAAAATGGGATATTGAATTTAAAAAGAAAAGGATGATTTATGATGGAACGGAAATTATAATTACTGATCTGCAATGGGATATTTTAGAACTTTTGATGAGTGATTCAGAGTTGAGTTTTTCGATTAAAGAAATTGCATACGCTACGAACATTGAAGTGTATGAAGCTCAAATATATGTGGAAGAGTTATTAAAAACAATAAAGGAACAAACGGGTTCTGCAATAGTACAAAAGAATGAAGAAAGATACTCATTTGTGGAAATTACAGATTAAGTGATGGAGAAAAAGCAGTGGATTTACACTGTTTTTTTTATGTGGAGAATGATAGTAGTATCAATACTGCCATGAAGGTGTAAGCGATTAAATAACCAGTCTTGCTAATATTTTGATTTAATTAGATGGATATGTTATTTCATAGAAGAATAGCAAAGTCATTTGGTTTAAAGATAAAACCAACCGGACAGAAAAAAGTACAATGTAGACAAAAAATATAGTAATCATAGTAAAGATATTTTATGTTATTGACAAATATGAAATATTGATACAAAGGAGAATTTACTATGGAGAAAAGATTATTTACCTCAGAATCGGTAACAGAAGGACATCCGGACAAAATTTGTGATGCCATATCAGACGCCATATTGGATGCTCTTATGGAGAAGGATCCGATGAGCAGAGTGGCCTGTGAGACTGCAATTACAACGGGTATGGTATTAGTGATGGGAGAAATCACGACCAATGCGTATATAGATATGCAGCAGGTGGTAAGAGAAACGATTAAAGAAATTGGTTATGACAACGGAGATTATGGATTTGATGCACATACCTGTGCCGTCTTAACGGCAATTGATGAGCAGTCAGCAGATATTGCTTTGGGTGTGAATAAGGCATTGGAAGCAAAAGAACACAAAATGTCAGAAGAAGAGCTTGATGCAATTGGTGCTGGGGATCAGGGTATGATGTTTGGTTACGCATGTGACGAAACGAATGAATTTATGCCATATCCAATTTCACTGGCACACAAATTGACTCGGCAGCTTACTCAGGTTCGTAAAGATGGTTTGTTGAATTATTTAAGACCGGACGGTAAGAGTCAGGTTACTGTAGAATATGACGAAGCAGGTATTCCGCACCGGCTGGATGCAGTGGTTCTGTCAACACAGCATGATCCAGATGTGACACAGGAGCAGATTCACGATGATATAAAAAAATATGTATTGGAACCGATTATTCCAACAGAACTGGTAGATGAGAATACAAAATTTTTCATCAATCCAACAGGGCGTTTTGTCATCGGTGGTCCTCACGGAGATAGTGGTGTAACAGGACGCAAGATTATTGTAGATACCTATGGTGGTATGGCACGGCATGGCGGCGGAGCTTTTTCTGGAAAAGACTGTACGAAAGTAGATCGTTCTGCATCTTATGCTGCTCGTTATGTTGCGAAGAATATTGTGGCTGCAGGTCTAGCAAAAAAATGTGAAATTCAGTTGTCTTACGCAATTGGGGTGGCTCATCCGACCTCTATTATGGTAGACACCTTTGGAACCGGGAAAATTTCAGATGAGAGTCTGGTAGATATGATAAGAAAAGAATTTGATCTGCGACCAGCAGGAATCATTCAGACGTTGAATCTCCGCCGTCCAATCTATAAACAGACGGCAGCCTATGGACATTTTGGAAGAAATGATCTCAACCTTCCATGGGAAAGATTAGACAAGGTAGAAGAACTGAAAAAATATTTGAAATAATTTACTTAGGAGGGAGCGTATGAGAAGATACAAAAAGCAAATCTCAAGAATTGTGACGGTTGCGATGCTGTTTGCATTTTTGGTAGGGAATTCTAATATGGTATATGCTATGGGAGCAACACAAGTTGGATATGCGAGTAAATATATCACGGTGAAAGGGAATAATATGCATCTTGCTTTGTATGGAAAATTGGATGCAAGTGGAGAAACATTTGCAGATGAAGGAAAAACCACATTGGTGATGATGCCGGCTCTGGGAGTTCCATCACCGCATATCTACTTCAAACCTCTGGCACAATCTTTAGATGAGAGTTTTAACATAGTGATTGTAGAGCCGTTTGGATATGGGCTTAGTGATGTTGCAGCAACGGATCGAACTGTAGATAATATCAATAGTGAATTGAATGCTGCACTGGACACCATGGGAATTAAGCAGTGTGTATTGCTGGTACATTCGATTTCTGGAGTATATGGACTCAACTTTGTACAGAATTATCCCGAAAAAGTAAAAGGTTTCATTGCTGTTGATAATACGGTATATGATGAAGAACTGGCAGAGGCTATGGAAATGGAAAAGAAATATATGCTGCAGGGAATTGATGAATTTCAGAAAATCAAGAATTCTTTTTCTTCTTTGGAAGAATTCCAGATGGCACTGAAAACAGATCCAGATAAATATGGGGCAGCATTACCACAGGTTTCCGGGTACACTTATACGGAGAGTGATAGGGAGGAATACATTCAGGCATATTCTTTAAGCAGCAACGATACGATTAGAAATGAAGTGAACGGGATGGATCAATCATTACTCTCTATAAAGAATAAAAAATTCCCATCGGCACTTCCTGTATTAACCATGATTTCTTCAGAGAATGTACAAAATGTTCCGGCATGGGAGACTGCTCATAGAAATCAATTGGATTTAGAATCTGGTAATCACCAGTTATATATTGTAAATGGAGGACATTATATCTGGTATACCAATTTAACGCAGGTTGTCCAGCTTATCGATGAATGGAGAATAGAGAATCATTTTTAAAAGGAATCTGTGTGATGAGATTTCTAAATAAGAGAAAACAGAAGGGAAGTGTAGCTTGGGGAAAGTAACTATTTCAACTGTATTGGGATACAAAGAATATGTAGTGGAAAATATAAAAAACATCCGGGGAGAGGATGAAGAAAATTCCGATTTTAGGATTTATCCGGATTATCATAAGATTTATAGAGGACAGACGGAGATCGTCTTAACGAAAGCAGAGTATGAATTGTTTATGCTTTTGTCAGGGAGACCAGGTGTGATATTTACCAAAGAAAAAATTTTTGAGATTCTTTATAACGAGGAATTGCCGGAAAGCATTGATAATATTGTGTACTGTCTGGTATCCAGTATGAGAAAGAAAATTGAACCGGAGCTAAAGCAGTGCCGCTATATTAAAACAGTGAGAGGTGTAGGATATAAGTTTGAAGGAAAAAAGATGGACATCTTTCCAGAATAGTTGATCTGAAGACAGAGGAAATTTTTAAAAACCTCTGTCTTTTTTTGTTGCTTTTTTATGCCATCTTGCGTACAGAAGTAGTGAAAGTCACCTCCCAAAAAGTATGCTTTTTGATGGGAGATGTAATAGGCTATTTTTTTATTTCCAAAAAGTATATAAGAAAGTTTTGAGATATGCCAAAATATTTTAAGACTTTTTGGGAATGTATAAAGGGGGATACGTATGGCATATTATGGGTATCACAGAATCAGTACTAAGGAACAACACTTGGACCGAGGTATTATAGAAATAAAGAGGTTCTGTGAAAATCAGAAAATTAAACTGGAAAGTATTTTTACAGATAAGATAACCGGTAAAAATTTTGACAGACCACGTTATACCGTTCTTGTGGAAGATGTTTTACGGGTAGGGGATACCCTGATTATTACAGAGCTGGACAGACTTGGCAGGAACAAGCAGGAGATTTTAAAGCAGCTACGTTTTTTAGAAGAAAAAGGGGTTCGGGTAATGGTATTGGAACTTCCTACCACGTTGTTTGACCTGTCTCAGATGGAAAATAATCTGGCAAAGATGATGATAGAAACAATCAATAATATGATGATTGAACTCTATGCATCCATGGCACAGGCAGAGATGGAGAAAAAGGAGAAGCGACAAAAGGAAGGTATGGAGGCAAAAAGGCTTCGGGGTGAATGGGATGAAGTAGGAAGACCACGGGCTATAGAACAGGAAAAGTTTAACCAGGAATTTATGAGGGTGGTACAAAAGAAGGTAACACCGACACAACTGCAGCGGGAGTTGGGGTTAACTTCTTCTACCTATTATCGGTATCGGAAAAACTTTTATGAAAATTTTCCGGAATTTCTTCAATCTGTATAGGTATGAGGTAATTACTAAGTAAAAGAAAAATTTAAGGAGGCAGATGTTATGAGTGAACACAGAGAAGGAACATTGTTTTATGATACTGAAACAGGGAGGTATGATATACGTTTTGATTTGGAATCTTTTTATGGAGGACTACATTGCGGGGAATGTTTCGATGTAAAGGTGAAAGATGTTTGGGTTCCGGTCCGAATTGAAATGGGAGATGACTGGTATCTGGTTGGACTGAACGTGTCGAGATTAGATGGACTGAGAGTACGTATGTAAATAGGAGGATAAGCCTGATGAGGGGAAGCGCAATGAGAGAAAGTGTTACGGATGTTCGCATTATACTGGAATGCTTACAGGAAGCATATCAAATGGAAGGAGATATGGTACGGTCCGGGAAAAATATTCATGCGACTATGATATATCCATTTGTCCGTATGCTGCAAGAAAAGTGTAGGGATTTAACAGAGGAACAGATACATAAGACACTTTGGAAAGAATATGAGATTTCAGGGGCAGACAGGATGTTTGTGGAGAGGGCTTCAAAGATTTTAGAGCCATACGAGGGAGAATCTGAAGATGAGAAATAGTACAATGGAATATAAAGTAAATCAAGCCTATGAAGAACTAAAGCGTTTAATACAGTGGAATCCGAATAGTGAAGAAAAATTTTTACAGAAAATGGTATGTTTATTGTTACCTGGACAAAGAAAATGTTGGCCAGAGGCTATCCGTGATTTGAGGCAATCTTTTGAAGCTGAGCAGTGGATGATATTTGTTGAAAAATACAGAGGAAAACTGGAATGGCTGAATAGCATATCTTTGGCAGAACTACAAAGAAAGATAGGAGAAATTTTTTTTGTTGATCATTACAAGATGATAGCAGATCAATTCCTATATAAAAAGGATTTTGAAACTTCCTTATTTTTGAGAATTGCAATGGAAACAGGGATAAGAAGTGCAGATATTCCATGTATAGAATGGTCCTGTATGCATGGAAAAACTATTATTTTGGAAGAAACCAAAAGAGGAGATTTGTATAAAAAAGTTAATGGAACGTTTCCTAAGATTTCAACTCAGTCGTTACGGATTATGAAGTTATTGCACAGGAAGCAAGGGAAAATATTCACAAAATCAAACGAGTACTATGTTCGCAAAATTTCTTGTGCTTGGGGAATGCCTGGGTTTCGTATCCATAGTTTTCGGGATTATAGGAGAAAGATAGAAATGGGAATTACAGCAGGAGTACAAGTTCCAAGGATCATTCCATTATAAAGAATAGGCTGGATTGGAAAACGTTATAGGATGCTATATGAGCTGCTGTTGCAGTTCTAGTGAGTTTCAATAAAAATACGCAAATATAGTATTTGCGTATTTTTTATTGAAATTACAAATATATTTGCAAATAGATTGAATTATAAATAAAAACAATAAAATAAACGCAAATATAAACTTTGCGTTTATTTTATTGTTTTTATAGGTGCTATGTGATATACTACGAAAAGAAAGTAGGTGTAGTATGAATAGCAAAACAGCATTAGAAAAAAAATACGAGATAATCAAACAAAATCTTGGGAATCAAACTACCTTTTATACAGATGAAGTAATTCCCCTTTTCCCGGAGTTAAAAAAGTCTACTTTATATTGGAATCTTTCTAAATTAGTAGAGGCGGGTTACATTAAGAGAGTGCGAAACGGTGTATTTTCCTTCAATGATTTGAAAGGCAGACAGGGAATTATTTTATGTGAAACAGCCCAAAAATTGAAAAATTACATGGATGAGCTGGGATTTTATTATTATATATCCGGTTTGGATATTTTGGCAAAATATATGTTACACATACCAGAACAATATCCTGTCATTGCATTTATTGAAAAAGCAGCAAAAGAGGAAATATATAACAATTTATTAGCAGAAGGATTTGAGGTGATAGAACCACAATACACGAAAAAAATGTATGAAGATGCTATGTTTTCAGGTAGCCATAATATGCAGGTGATTTTATACACAACGGAGGATTTTCAGTACAGTAGTGAAGGTCTGGCAAGTATAGAGAAGGCTTTTGCAGATCTTTATTTTGCAATAACGAGAAACGGATATCCACTATCATTGCAAGAATTGGTAAGAATTTATCAGAATCTCAGCAGATTGGGAAATATAGATAAAAAGAAGCTGATAACAGTAGCATCAAGAAGGAATATACAATATGATATTCGCTTTATCGTTGAAAATCGGTTTATTACAGATTCGGCAATAGAGTTTGGAAAAATACTTAGAAGGGAAGAATAAAATTTGGATTACAAAAAGTTATTTCATAAAGAGGAAGCATTTCAGAGAGAAACCTTTCAGAAGAGAATGGAAGAATTTGGGTTTAAAAATATGGCGAGAATGGAACTGTTTTTATGGGATCTTGAATTATTCTTGCATATTCAGAAAATACTAGGAGATAAAATAATATTGAAAGGTGGTGCAGCCACGCAGTTTTATCTGCCAAGGGATGCTCAAAGAACAAGTGTAGACATTGATATGTTATTTTTTGGAACAGAAGAGGAAATAAAGAAAACATTGAGGAAAATCGAAGAATATTTGGGGACAGAAGACGAATTGTTTTACTTTCATAAACATAGCCCTAAGAATCCGAAAACAAATCTTCCATTACATACATATTACACGAAAGTTCCTTCTGTACTATCCAATGCAGAACGTAATATGGAGAGAGAGAGTATTCCCTATCAGGAATTAAAAATAGAATTTATTCTCCAGCCAGAAAAATGGGAATATGAAAGAAGAACGGGAGAAAACATATTTGCGGTAAACAGTTCATGGAACTATCAGATCCTTCCATTGAATTATTTATTTGCGGATAAGCTCACCACATTAGGTTGTAATACGATTGGCGTACAAAATGAAAGGCTGGATGAACAGGTGAAGCAGTTCTATGATATTATGATGTTGTCCAGAAACTGTATATCCGAGATGCAATGCTCTGTTGTGAAAGAAAAGTATTTAAAACGGGCAGAACAAGAATGGAATACAAGGAAGATTACACTGGGGAGCACGCTGGAGGGAAGAGATTATGAACCTAAATATATCGTAAAAGATGTTGAGAAACAGCTTTTGCGTTATCAACAAGCCGATAGCGGTGAAGATGCAGAATTGAAAAAGTTTATTAATGATTTTCATTCGTTATATTTAAACAGGAAAGTGCAGTATGATCCCAAAACGGTTGCCTGCGGAGCATCCCTGGTTCGCTTGATGTATGAACTGATGATTTCAGGCATGGGTTGGGATAAGGTAAAACAGGCATTAGAGATTGAAAAAAAATTAGGTATGGAGCATTTATCGGGACCAGAAAAAGGACAAAAAATTCGTAAACTCAGAAATCAGTTTATTCAGGAATTTGGTAAAGATTCGGTAATCCCGGCATCAACTTTGAAAGGGAAAGATTTAAAAAGAGTGTTCTGGGCAGTTGTAAATATTGATAATTTAAACAAGATTGAGGGAATGATATAAAATGAGATATTATATTGCAGATTTACATTTCTTTCATGAAAATTTGAATACAAAAATGGATAAACGTGGATTTGCAAATGTAAATGCAATGAATGATTATATGCTGAAACAGTGGAATAGTAAAGTGCGTAATAGGGATGAAGTTGTTATCTTAGGGGATTTATCATGGGGGAAATCTGAAGAAACAAACCAGTTGCTTCAGAAATTGAACGGACGTCTATATCTGATACAGGGAAACCATGACCACTATGTCAAGGATCCAAACTTCGACAGTTCACGCTTTGAGTGGATTAAAATGTATGAGGAACTTAGCGATAATAAGAGAAAAGTGATACTTTGTCATTATCCTATTATGTGTTATAACGGACAGTATAAATTGAATGCAGAAGGAAACCCAAAAACCTATATGTTGTATGGACATGTACACGATACGCAGGATCAGAGATTGCTGGAAAGATTTCAAGGAATCACATCTGAAACAACATTTCTGAATACACAGGGGGAAACACAGCATATTCCATGTAATATGATTAACTGTTTTTGTATGTATTCAAATTATCAGCCGCTTACTTTGGATGAATGGATTGCGTGTGATAAGAACAGGAAACAAAAGAGCTGCCAGAATGTAAAGTGATATGAAAAAGAGCCGTCCAAAACTGGTCGGCTCAAAGTATTTATAGTTGTTTATGATTTCTTAGGAATGTCAACAGTTCCTAGTGTTTCAATTAAGGATAGGATTGCATCTGAATTTTGCTGAAATTGCGTTTGAAAATCTTCTGTAATATCATAGTTCAGATACAGAGTTATCAAAGTAGCATTCCATATTGAAATCATGGTCTTTTCTGATATGTGTTCTTCCAGAAATTGTAGATGTTTGCAGAGTGTTGCCTGTGTTCTTGTCCATGTAAAGAAATAGTCATCTTTTAGTGGAATGTTAAAACTACGAAACCATTCCCGGACGGTATGTGTTTCGATTCCGTCTCCGCACTCAGGATTATTAAAGATATATCCAACAGACAGTTCTTCTGGATTTTTCGGAAAACTATCATCCGCAGAAAGGGTAAGATACCGACCAATCGGAAACATGGCACAGACAGTCGGTTTTACATCATGAACCAAACATTTCTGATCCTTTAATAAAGGGCAGCGTTTGACACTTCCTTGTGGTCTCAGGCGGACTATCGGGAAACGGGAGTTACATCCAATATAAGTTTCACAATATTGTTCCAAGGCTTCCGCTGGTGTAATTTGAAATTTTTTTGCTATGTTAAACAGATCTTTCGGGGATAAGAGAATATCCTCCCGGTGAATGCAGCACTTTCCGCATTGGGTACAGTGAAATGTAAATGTATCATCGAGACCGATTTCTTCATATCCTAATTGTTCTTTTAGTTCTTTTATTGAATTCATAATCATTCTCCTTAAAAAAAATATTTTTATGGCGGTTCTATTATTTTGTGTCTGAACACATTGCTTTTTCGTATTCTAGGATTTGTTTCCATGTCAACCATTCTGGTTTCCCATCATCCGGAAATTCATTCCAGAGTTTTTTCATGGCGGCAATTTGTTTGCTTTCATTGTGATAGTACAGATGTCCAGTACAACGGTTTCCGTAATTCAAGTAATACTCACAGTCGCTTTGTAAACGACTAAGCATCATGTACTGAAATTCATAAGGATTTTTCGGTTTATCTGTTAAAATTCTAAATGGTTTCCGGATAGGCATATCCGGTTCTCCATCAAATTCATTTCCGACTGCAGAGTGCAGATGAGGAATTTCAAAGTCACCAAGTTCTACATCTTTCCACAACTTCCCATATTGATCCTGGTATACCGGGCGAGCCCATTCGTCTGTACCAATATAATGAAGAAGACGAGAGGGTTCTTCTGGAATAGAAATCAGTTCATCCGGGGACATAATCACTTCATCCAAAGCAAGATCATCCAGTTTTTTTGGCATATTGTAAAGAGAAGAAAAGCGTTCCTCTAGTTTCCGAATGTCTGCTTCAGACTCAGGAAAATCAAAGCAACAGTGAATATCAGGAGTCAGATTGTCGGTTTCTTTATCTTCGCCGGTATGAATTTCCAAAATAACACCATCCAATCCTGCATAATCGCTGGCATCGGTTGTCCGCACACGTTGTCCAGGTTTGAAGATGACATCTCCCCATTGTAATTCAGTTGTTGTATTGTTCATGTAATTCTTCCTTTCTTGATGGGAATTGGCATTGACAAAAGAGGGAATAGAATAAATCCATACCCCTTTTCCGTAACATCACATCTATGCCAATTCTCATAAATTCATAAATTTTCACTAATTCAGTGCTGTGTTTTTCGTGATCCTTCTAAATAAAAAGAGACCACTCGCAAGTAGTCTCTTCGTAAACATAAATTTAATTAAACTTGTATTGTTCCAATAAATAAATAGGCAGTGTTTCTGTTTTTCCGTCTATTCCTCCTTTGGTTGCCCCTTTTAAATAAAGAAGCTTATCTGCTTTTCCCTGAGCCAGAGCTTTCTGGGCAGTGGAAGCAGTCCCTTTTCCGGCTTTTACTTCTATTAAATATCGGGTGGAAGAAGATAGGCTTTGTGCCAAAAAATCAATTTCTCCGCCTCGGTAAGTAGCAAAAGCTGGGGTTTCAAAGGAAATTTCCGGTGGAAAATCCTGGCGTTTCTTCAGGTTGATATAGACATAATTTTCATTTAATGTGCCTGCAAGTACACGGGAATCGGTACCGGTACGTGTCAGATAATAATTTGCCAGCCCCATATCCATGAAGTAGCAGCGGCTTGCAGACTTAAAATCCAGAATGTCCATTTCTGTTATTTTTGCACAGAATCCAATGATTCCAGAAAAGTACAGCCAGCTAATGGCACGGTTGCAGGTAGCCTTTGAAATATTGCTGGAGTAGTCGTTGGTTACCAGTTTTTGCAATTCTTCACTGATGCTGTCTTCTGAAAATCCTTTCTTTTCACGATTTAAAATACGGCAGATGGAAAAGAAAATATGGGTAAACACTTTGGTATACAAAATATCCGTAAAATAGCGAATGGATTCATTGGTAAAGGTATCAATGATTTTTACGAGTTCGCCTTGAGCTTTTACGATGTTCCGGTTTTCCAGATAGTTTTCGACCACTTTGGGATAGCCACCAATCTGGCAGTACAGCTCATAGGTTTCCTTTAAGCGATTATAGACTTCTGCTTCAGAGGAAACAAGAGATATTTTTTTGTAATCGCCATACAGATTCTGATCATAGGCCATCAAAAACTCCTCAAAAGAAAGCGTATAGATGGTGAGTTTGGTGACATCGCCGCTGGAATAGCGAAACTCCGGATCATAAATTCTTCCAAGATAACTACCTGTAACGATGAAATGGGCTTTAAACTGTCGGGTGAACTCCCGGATGCGGTTATAAATTTCCGATGATTCCTGAATTTCATCAATAATGATGACGGTATCATCGGAATCAATAAAGTCCGGCTCATATAACTGGAAGGCATCATGGAGAGGATGCTCCCGCCGTTTTGTTCTAGGTGTCCAGTCGGTTGCCTGTTTATAACATTCCATAAACTGTTTGCCGCTTAATTCAAACAGGTTAATATAAATTTTGTGTTTGTAGTTTTCGTCAGCGAATTTCTGTATCAGGTAGGTTTTTCCAACCTGACGAGCTCCACCGACTTCCAGGGTACTATGACCTCCTTCATTTTTCCAATCCAGAAGACGGTCATAGACAAAACGCTTCAGATACATAAGCACAAATCCTTTCTTTAAAATCTATCTTTCATTATAGCAAAATATTTGCAGTTCATACAGTGCAAAATTGGATAAATTATGTTTTAACATTCAAATTGAAGCTTTGCACGTATATCCATAAGAATTTTGCCCAGATGATTTTCGCCATGACCATTTACAGAACCCCAAAAGTAATCTCCCCAGTTGTTTCCTTCAACAAGGTGACAATTCCCAGTAGCAAGTAATGCTTTACATAGGGTAGGATTCTGCATGAATTTGCACATACAAATTTCATACATGTACATAAGCTTTACTCTTTCCCAGTCTGAACGGAGCTGCACTTCTCTTCCCAGTTTTTTTGCATCTTTTGGATTCCTTAATTTGGTAAATTGAAGCTGTTCTTTAGGGGAAAGTGTCTTTTGTGCCTGGAAAGCAGCCTCATTATTTGCATACCAGTAGCCCCGGTAATATATCCGGGAAGGATAGAAGTTACTAAGAAAAGCGTATGCTCCATGAAAGTGGTCAATTGTTTGCTGGTAATGATTCGAATAGGTATTAATATACATGTAATCCCTTCTTTCTTATACAAAAAAGGAACCGCTTATGGTAAGCAGTTCCTTCTTAAACATATTTTTTTGTTTGTTATTTGTTTATTTGTGCTTCTTCTTGTTCTTCGTAATAGCGGTCTGCAATATAGCCGGCAGATTCCGCCCAAAGAGTATTTTCTGTATTTTGTAGGGCCTTGTAAGTTTTTGAATGATAAAATTTGCCCATGGCATCCGGAAAGGAAAGATTACTCTTTTCCATAATAATATCGATAACATCCCGGATCTGAATATACAGATTCATTGAAATATCTTTTCCGTTAAAAAAATATTTACCTTCCATGTTTTACACATCCTTTCGAGATTCCAATACCAGATGTTCAAGAGCAAGTGGGGTGTGAAAGGAAACCTGATTATTAACCTTATTATACCGAAGCCTTGTAACCGCTTCATCCACGCTCAAGATACCGGACAAATAAAGTTGTACAGTTTCCATGGTATTATCATCCGCAACAGGCCCAATTACAACATCATAGTGATGCTGGATATCGCCGACAGTACGGTTGAGTTTGACAAACTCCAACCATTCCTTGTCCAAGGTGGCAAAATGTTTGATTTTTAGTTCCTCGGATTGCTGGAAGATATACCGATACACATATTTGCCGCCAGTATGAGTACGCAAGTACAGGCGGTTCGCCCATTCATTTGCCTGCTGTTCGAGAACTGTGCAATAAAATCCACGACCAAAATCACGACGGTTATGTGATTTGTTCAAATCGATTTTATCAAATGCAATATTGGAGCCATGGAAAAGAACAAGCGTGGGCGTATCTTCTTCTATAATATCTTCTACGTATTGAAAAGTATCATGAATATCTAATTGGTGCAACGTTTCGTGTTGTACCAGTATTTTTTCAAATACTTGATGTTTGTAGAAAATATTAAAGGCATCGTCTTCTGATATTTGGTGCTTTTTAGCATAATATTCCAGTGCTTCAATTGATAGCATCTCTATATCTGATTGAATACTCATATACGTTATCCCTCCATTTGCTTTCATTATATCAAAAAAGAAGGTGCTTTCCAACGGTAAAATAACTATAAATGTAAAGTTGCAAAAGATGTTTGAAATGGGGCGTCACCCCATTTCACTATCCCCAAACTTCGCCCATGATTTCCACAAGAAAATCATCTAATGGAAAATCGGGAGGAAGTAATTCACCAAACGTTTCTTGAATTTCTTGGATAACTTCCGTATAAGAAGAATACGCCTGTGAAAATAAGTGGGAAGAATTTTTAAGTTCAATGATATAAAATTCTTCTCCTGGATTTAAGTCCAGTTCTTCCTGATCTTTGATCCTCCATACCGTCATAGACTCAGCAGTGCCATAACGACAGCCATCAAGTTTCTCACAAAGATATTCCTGAAAGGCTAAGAGTGATTCTGGATCAGAGAACTCTTTGTATAAATCAGGAAAAACTTCCTCTGTATATCGAAGGATAAGATTAGCAGCCTCTTCTGTAATAAGAAATCCATAGATATGAAAAACGGATGTAATGATACTCATAGATTTCTCCTTACGCAATCATTTCAAGAAACTCATCTTCAGATAAAATCTTAATGCCGAGAGACTGGGCTTTTGCTAATTTACTGCCGGCTTTTTCCCCACAAATTAGATAATCTGTCTTTTTTGTGACAGAACTGCCGGCTTTTGCTCCAAGCTCAATGATCTTGGAGTTGATTTCATCCCTTGTAAAATGAGCAAGTTTTCCTGTTGCAACGATAGTACATCCTGTAAATACATTTTCTTTCATCATAGTGTTCATTTCCTTTCTTTCTTCAAATATAAGTTCTTTTTGGAGTTCGTGCCAGAGAATTAGATTGTTTTCATCAGAGAACCAGTCATGGATATTCTGATTCAGAGTATCACCAAAGTCATCTAACTGGGTGAAATCATAGTCACCAGAGGCAGCGTCAAAAAATTCCTGCAGACTGCCGTGGAATACTGTATCCAAAATCCTACTTTTGGTTCGTCCGACCATAGGAATATCCATGGAAACCAGGAATCGGACAAAGGTAGTATTCCGGCTGGAAGTAATGGAATTCCATAATCTTTCAAAGGATTTTTTACCGAAACCTTCCAACTGTAAGATTTCTTCCTGATGTTCATTTAGATGGTAAATATCCGGAAATGTCTGGAGATAACCCAAAGTCAGGAATTTTTCCAAGGTAGTTTCGGAGAGTCCCTCGATGTTCATTGCTTTTTTTCCAACGAAATGTGTAAAGCGTTTTCGGATCTGGCTATCACAGTTGGGATTGTCACAATGCACTGTTTCAATGAGACGCCCATCATTTCCTTTTCTTTGATAGATACGAGTCTGAGAACCACAGCATGGACATGCAGGAGGAACTGCATTTACATAATGACCACGTTCCAGGTTTTCCTCAATATGAGGAATGATCATATTGCGTTTTGATACAGAAATTCTACAACCTGGCACCAATTCTAATTCTTTGATAAAGGTCAGATTGTGCAGGGTTGCTCTGGAAACAAAGCATCCGTCAATTTCCACAGGGTCAAAAATTCCCACTGGTGCAATTTCTCCGAAACGGGTGGGTGTCCATTCTATATTGCGAAGAGTGGTTTCGTAAGTTTCATCTTCAAACTTAAAAGCCAGTCCATCTTTATAATGATGTCCGGTACGCCCGCATTTTTGGGAATAGTCCAGACTGTCGAAAATCATTACGATTCCGTCAATAGGCAGATGCTTTTTGCCTGCCAGATCAGTCAGTTTTTCAATATACTGGTTTACAAGTTCCGAGGTTAAAGGCTGGTTTGCAGCAATATAAGGACAAGGCTGAAAACCATAGTCAAGCAGGCTGGAAATTTTCATAGCTCTGCTGTCTGGAAAGAGAAATGGAGAGTCCAGACCTTCCAGAACATTAAAAGGCATAAAGTGCAGACAGCGCCCTGCACAATTTGCCGGATCAAGACTTCGCACAGAGCCAGAAGCCAGATTTCGCCCATTTTTGTAAGGTTCTCCTTTTCCATCTCGGAGGGTTTCTTTTAAACGCTCAAAGTCATTGGTTGGGATGAAGGATTCTCCAACAATCACCAGCCGGCCTTTATATGGAATTGAGAGAGGGACATCAACGTATGCAGGGATGTTATGGGTGATAAGTTCCCCAATTTCTCCGTCGCCACGCGTGGAAGCCTCTACAAGTGTTCCATTTTCGTAGACCAATTTAGTCGTTAATCCGTCCAACTTCAGCATAAACAGAACTGGCTGCTTACCGGCAAAACTTATCAAGTCCTGTACCTGCTTTGTCTTATCTAAAGAGAGCAAAGGGACCGGATGCTTTACTTTGGGAAGTTCACTGATGGGAGTATAGCCTACGGTTTGTGTCGGTGAATTGGATAAGACAAAGCCTGTCTGCTTTTCTAATTCCACTAATTCATCGAAGATTCGGTCATATTCCGCATCACTGATATTCGGACTGTTCTCATTATAATAAGCGTTACGCTGTAAATTCAGATAGTCCACCAGTTGTTTGATTTTTTCCACGTTTGATAATTCATTAGAGTGGTTCATTTTATTCTTGTCTCCTTTTCTATGGTATAGTTGTAATTCTTATTTGTTCCGGCTTTCATTCCTCCTTTCTTTGCGTTCAGGCATAAAAAAAGAGAATGACATGGATGTTCATTCTTTAATGCGTGCAGTTTCCTGCAAAATAAAAAAAGCCAGAAGTCCCTGCTGGTAGCGTGGTATACTTCTGACACTTTTACAAACCTAAACTGCGTGCGTATATCCTTTCCGGATGACACAAATAATAATTACATAGTAAGTGTAACACTGTATATAGTATGTGTCAATATAAAAGCACTATATATTGTTTAATCTGAGAAGAAAATTACTATATATAGAGAAAGCATGGATATGGAAAATATTATCTCTTGATTTCAGAACATATGTTCTATATAATGGGATATAAAGGAGGAGAACGTGAGTTTGGAAAAAGTGATTTTTCATATAGATGTAAATTCTGCCTTCTTGTCCTGGGAAGCGGTATATCGGCTGCATCATAGAGCATGGGCAGGACATCCATCCGTCTGAATCTGCAATTGTACTTACAAAGGAGTGTAGGGAAGTGGCTGCAAGGCAGATGCAGTGGGGATTTCCGAGGTTCCAGGGAAAGGGATTGCTTATCAATGCAAGGGTAGAGGCTATACTGGACAAGAAGACCTTTCGGGACAGTGTGCTGCATCGAAGATGTGTGATTCCTGCCCATCACTTTTACGAATGGTGTAAAAACAAAGAAAAATATACTTTTCAAAGTCCAAAGCAGGATGCCACATTATTTATGGCAGGGTGTTATCAAATCTATAATGGTCAAAATCGTTTTGTAATTCTGACTACGCAGGCAAATGCTTCTGTAGCACCGGTGCATGAACGGATGCCATTGCTTTTGGAACGACAAGAACTGGAAGATTGGATTATGGAGGATGCAGCGGTAGAATTTATTCTTGCTAAGAAGCCCATACTGTTGAATCGGACAGCAGAATATGAACAACTGAAATTATTTTCATAAGAAGGGAAACCCATAAAAGTTTCCCTTCTTGACATAAAAAATTCTTGAATTTAGAATCCATTGTTTATTTGTTCTGTTGCTGCAGGCATAGGAGGACTGGATTTTACATAGATTAATAGTTTCCCATGCAGATCCAAATCCTGTTTACTCCATTGCCCATTCTCATAAACCTTTTGGGTAATTGTATTGTAGATAATTGGCGTATCCTCTATACGTTCCATATCAACTACAAGGCAATCCTGAAGGGCAATATATGGATATAGAGCATCCTCAATATATGTCCTTAATTTTAATGCCTGCCTGTGCAGTAGTTCCACATCATACAGTTTTGATAAGGTATAGCCCATTTCTTTGAGTATCCCGGATGTTGTAATGGTTTGTTGGATAACAGAAATCTGCTCTTCCAGAGACACATCTGGATTTATCATAAGCTTTGATAATGTAATTTCTTTTACAAAAGCTGTCGCTGTATCACCAATTTGCTTTTTTAGGGTTTCATAAGGAACCCGATACTGTGTCTGTAAAATTTCAAGTGGAACGTATTCCCGGTTTTTCTTTAAAGTTGAAAGTAATTCACAAAGCTTGCTTCCCAATTCATATATGTTATTCAAGCACACATCACTTCCGATACGGTCTCTGGTGTATGAACCAAATGGTAAATGGTATTTTCTGTTTCGAAAACGATACTGTCATTTGATACTTCCAAAATCGTTAGGATAGGAGATGTCAGAATAGAGAAACCATTGACCCCAGAAATAATAGCACGTTCCCCAACCCGTAGCGGAGAATGAAACCATCCTGAGAGTGTCGTTATTTGTTTATCTTTCACATGGTGCTTTCGATTTGTCATAGTGTTCACACTCCTTTTGTAGCGTCATAGAAAATCTGTTTTTCATGGCTCGTTTTTATGTAACCGAGTAACTCAAACGAAAATATCCTTTCGATACAGGTATATATTCGTCTGGGTGTTCATATAAGGTGGCACGGATACGTTCCTGATAATGCGGATTCTTTTTCGCTTTTGGGTGTTCTTTTAATAAAGCGTACAGGTCTTTTAAAGCCCCTCTTCCTCCAATACTCTCCATTGTCATCCGGATTAGATGATGCCAAGTCAGTGCAAGAATATCTGTATTTTGTACAGAAAACACACCTTCTTGCCGGATGCTGAAGGGGATAATGAAAGAATCCGTTTTTTTCAGCAACAGAGCATATTCTGTCACAATGGGAATGAAAGGCTTTTTGTACGTCCGATTGTCGGAAACACAATTAAACTGGCCCTTTACCAGAAAAGATTCAAAATCACCCATCCGCATTAAATCATGCTGCATACTATAGAACTTACCATGGAGCCGCATGTCGCCTACCAGTATGGCAAGCCTGCCACCTTTCCGAAGTGCCAGGAAAAATTTCCGGATACAGTGATTTAGTTTTTCTAAAAAATCCGAATAGTTTTCACAGCGGGATAGGTCGTCCGGGTGAGGGTTTCCCCAGATATTTCCGGAATACTGGATCATATTATGGTAAGGTGGATGGAAAAAGATGAGATCAGCGGAATCCTCCACTTCATCTTTTAGGGCATTCCAGTTACCTTTTCCATAAGCAGGTGCCGGATTTAGATCATAGAGCAGGGAACGTACCTGATAACGGTCAGCCGCCGCCTTTGAAGTCCCAGAGCCACTCATAGGATCTAAGAGGGTAAAGGTGCTGATATCTTTTCCGTAATATCGCTTATCGTCCAGGCAATAGCGTAGAAGTGCTGCAATCACTTCGGGAGAGCAGTTACCACGCCACTGGCTGTTACCGCCTTCGCCCCGTTCTGGGTATGCCATGAAAGAAGTCAGTTCCTTTCCCACACGTTTTCGCAATCCTTCCGTTCCAAGCATGTCAGCGACAGTACGCCATTGGGGACCAAATTCAGCTTCTAATAATTGTGCTGCCCGATGCAGCATTAAGTCATTCATTTTATATCACCGTCCTTTCATAATTTTGTTGAATGTAGCGGGAAATCGCCGCCGCAGTCATTTTGGCACAGCCTAAATCCATTTCGCTGAAAGGCTGTTGATTTTTTGTACACAGTAAAAGTCCCAACGTTTCACCCAATTCGTTTTTTTTAGAAATAGGGAAAAAGGCTGATATGGGATATTTTCCTGTCATAGTAGGGTATATGCGTTCCTTTTCAGAGAATAATTTCATCTTTCCCTGTTGCAGAAGCCTTTGAATACTTTCTGTTACAGGCATATTAAGTGCTGTATGATAATTCTTGGAAGCAATGATTTTGGAATGATTACATAACAGGATCCGGCAAGGGACATTACTATGTAAAATATCCAGAAAACTGTCTAACCGGATATCCATAGGGATATGGGAGTCGCATTTACGAAGACAGATGTTGCGTGTGTCAGCTTCCAGCATCAATACATCGCCTGTATGAAGTTGTAGGGCTTTTCTTACTTTGGCAGGAATAATGATCCGCCCTTGTTGGTCAATATTTAGTGTTGTGGCATAATCCATAGAAATCTCCTTTCCTTTATAAAAAGAAGCAGTCTTTTCGGCTGCTTCTTTGTTGAAATTCTTTAAGCGACATACATACCATTCAGATATTGCTCTTGTGGTTGTTCCTGCATATAGGAAGACATTTCATGTGGCTGTATGTTTTGTGCCATTCGTGCTTCCTGTTGCTTTTTAAATTGTTGTTTGCCGTTTTGAATCAGGAAGGATGCAACGTAGTTTTCCCAATTTACGATATAAGAATCAGCACGTTTTAACAGCATATAAAAATCCATATCTGTCAATTGGATAAAAGCACTTTTTTCAGAGATAAAACTTTGAGCCTGCATATAAGTGCCGCCGTTATGATTCTTTTTCTTGATACCTTTTCCGTTATTAATTTGAATTCTCCACGGGCTGGTCAGTATTTCCTGCTGGTTGTTATATACGTGGCGGGAAATAAAAAACTGTTGTGCAGTAGAATAGCCATTGCCATCCGGCACACCAAATATTTTACTTTGTGACCATTCAAATTCAGGAAAGCCAGCGGCAACTCTGGACAGCAGAAATTGAATTTGTTCGGGTGCCAGATGAAAACGGGTGATAATATTTTTATCACCGGTACCACTAGAGTAATCCTGTATGGAGATTCCAATAAGGGAGTGAACTTTATGACCATTTTCTTCAAATTCTCCTTTTGCATGAAGCTGTGCATAGCTGTTATAACTTGTGTAGCGGAGGCGGTCATACAGTGCAATTAATTTTTTACTGGTCTGTACTTTGCATATCTGATCTGTAATTGAGTTTTGATAATTTTCACTCATGTATGTTTTCCTTCTTTCTATTTCAAATATTGTTTTACAAGCTGTGTCATATTTTTGGGCAAATCTTCTAATTTGGTAATATCTAAAAAACCATCCTGATAGATTCTGCGGATGTTTTCTTTGTCATCACCAATTGCTGCAGCAAAGATCACAATGCCACGTTTACGATATTCATTCTTGATACCACGAAGATCTGCTTCTGCTTCCGTACCACTGTACCCACAATCTGCGGGCTGTCCGTCAGAGATTATGATGAGGAGTTTTTGTGATTCCGGACGCTTTGCCAGGTGTTCCGCAACATAACGAAGTGCAGCTCCATCCCGGTTGCCATTACGGGCAGACATATCTATCAGCCGGTAACGGTCAGAGGCATCCAGAGAATCAAATTCAGCATAGGAATACAAAGCAACACCCTTAGAATCTGTAGAATGCCCATAAATGGTAATAGGAATTCCCAGGCTCATACAGAAATCATACAGCACGATTGCAGTTTTCCGGGCATGGGTAATACGATCTCCCCAGCCCATAGAACCACTTTCATCAACCAAAAGTCCCACGGAAAGTTTTTGTTCTTCATCCGGAAGCCTGGTTCTGGTAAAGATACCGCCGTCCTTTCGGTGTAAAGCCCGCATATCCAGCCTTTTACCAAATAACAGGTTTTTTTGTTTCCCGCCTTCTGCCTCTTCTTTTAATAAAGGAAGAATGGAACTTTGCAGCCTTTTGGAGGTCCGCAAAAGAGGGGAAGCAACTGTTTGATAAGATTTGATAAAAAAGTCGGAAACGGGATTGATGCGGTGGATTGTTACATGGATGCCTGCATGGGCATTTCCGTAATGTATTTCATCCGCCGATTTTTGCAAGTCTTCTGTTAATTCCTGTTCATAATCATTTTGGGCTTTTTCCGTAGCAACATCATTTAGGATGCGTGCAAGATCATTCGCTGCATTTTCATAACCGGAACCGGCATACTGTGATGCGTATGTGATTCCTGGATTATTTCCATCTAATACTGCTGTAGTTTTAGCAAGTTCAATTCTTCCTCCTTCTTCCTGCAGTACTTTTTCTGCCTGGTTGATTGCATCTTGTCTGTAATTTGGATCAAGACCAGATAAGTCACAGGTTATAGGAGTTTTTGATTTTACTGTAGGACCTGGAATGTTTTTAGGGATTCCTCCGTTTTTACCAGTTGGAAGAGGAGATCCGCTACCTGATTCTTTCCGCAGCAGATCCTCCAGAGCATCGCAAACTTGGGTACTATCCTGCTTTTTTAAAGACTCTCTGGTTAACTCTACCATAGGCTGAATATAGTTCCAGCAAAGTACTAAAAGATAGTTGGAAGCACGTAAGCGTTCTTTCCCCTGTGTGGCAATTAAAGCATCGTCAATATAATCCATGCAGTCTGAAAGGGTGTCTGTGTATTCTCCAGAATAATTCGTGCGGTTATTTATATTACCAGTCCGGCAATAAGACAAAATTAAATTGCTCATAATGGAAAACGGCTGATAGCCACAGTCAATTTGTTCCTGTATAGAAGGAATCAATTCAGACATCCGCAGATTATTGATCTGTATTCCCTGCTTAAAAGTTCCGGGATATTCTTCACACATCCGGGCTTCAATGTAGATGTCCTCCAGTATATTATTAAACTGTGCAGCACAGCGGGATAGCGTCAGACACGTTGCGTTATCTTTTTCTTCCATGGCATCTAAGATGTCCTGCAGATTTGCCTTGTATCCAGAAGGCAGATTGTCTGGTGCTTCTGGATAGAAGGAACCATTTTCCATATTGGTCAGATAAAGCTGTAGTGATGCAAAATCAGAGTAACGCAGATGTCCGATTTCATGTCCAGTTAGACCAGTCAGGCTTTGTGACCGCAGAAATCGGGAAGGAAAGCTTTGGGTTATCGAGTTTGCGGCGTTACAGTGAATTCTATAATTATCTGTATAAGCGATGTCTGCATTTTCAGAACTGTCCCATTCCATAAGCACCTGAAGTCCATAGCGAGAACGGCCAGTAGCCGTTTTCGCCAGAGATGTTTGGTATTTTTGGAAAGCCGATGAAAGAAAGAGTTCTTCATCAGTGATTTTTGACTCCGTATCCCGAATCATTCTTTTTAAAGCTTTTTGAGTGTTATTCAATTTTTTCACCTTTCTTTCTTTTTCATATTTTGGGTTAGGAGATCTTCCATTGTACAGCCGTAATACTGGGCTAACCGAAAGACGGCGTAAGCAGATGGAAGCGTATGCCCATTTTCATAGTTCATAATTGTTTTTTCCGGTAGATGCAGAAGTCTTGCTACGGCTTTCTGAGAGAGTTTCGTCTGCTTGGATTTTCTTAAATAAACGAGATTTTCTGCCAGAGTTTTGCGTAGTTCGGCTTCGGTATAAAAGGTGTTCTTCAATAGTGTGTTATGATGCAAGAACTGTATCCAAGCAAGAACCTTCAATTTCGATACGGCTTTCAGAATCGGCAGTGACGGAAGATAAAATGGTATAATGAGCAGCTTCCTGTATATCGCCACATACCATAAAAGACTGAACCCAGGCAATTAATTCCCGGACTCCACAGCAGCCATCTGTTATCAGGTTATCCTGACAATACTGTGCGATGGAACGTACAATCTGTGTCATGGTACGTACTGATTTTTTATCGGAACATCCGGTAATAGCAAGAACACGCTCTACCATGGTCTCTTCATCCGGTTCATCCATATCTATGACCATATTCATCCTTGAAATGACAGACTGGTTCATGGGACGACAGCCGGCATAGTCATGATTAGTTGTGACTACAATGGTAGTATCCGGATGCCGATGGATGACTTCCCCGTTTGGCAGAAATACACTGTTACAACGGTCCAACAGGGAATTAAGCCCTACCAGTACACCAGGATTGGCAATCACCGTAGGCTCCTGTATTTCTACCAGATAGCCGTTTCGGATGGCTTCAACCAGTGGTGTATCCACATAGCGGAACTGTTGGCTGTTGGAGGTAGCAGCTTGTTTCTGTTTCATTTCCTCAGATATATGATGGATCAATTCTTCATAAACTGTATTTTCTGATACTTTTTCATCATAAGTACCCGTTAATTTTTCATAGGCAGTAGCCGGATCTAGGGTAATGTCTTGAAAAGAGGGCAGTTCCCCTACCAAAGAAAGCTGTTTTTCATCTACATCAGGTAAAATCTGTCCAAGAAGGTCAAAAATTTCTGTATTTGCCGAGCAGGTGATGCATCGGTAAGGCAGGTGAAGTCCTGCAGCAATGGCTTTGGCACCTTCGGTCTTTCCCGTTCCAGCAGGCCCACGGAGCATAAAATTCCGCATAGGCTGCTTGCTGTCAGTTGTTAATTTGGCATGTTCGCATATTCTTTGGATTTCTTTTGGGATTACATACCAATCTTCGAGAATAGGAACGGTTGATTCTTCTTGGGAAGTTAATGTCCGAGAATTGGACAGGATGTATTTATCGACAAAATCTTCTTTGGGAATTGAAACGGCGGAAGCAGTATAGTGATGTCCACCTTTTAATACCTGAAAGGTACCCTGGATAATTTCCGTTGGTGCATAAACACCTTTTTGGATATTCAGTGGTGTAAGTCTTTGGAGCACGCCATTTGCAGGAGTGTCAACTTTGATGTTCCCGATAGGAAGGGAATCACCATAACGGATCCTGCGGTACACGTTATCACAAAGAACCGCAGCCGTTTCTGCAGCTTTGGGCAGGTCAGGGAAACCGTCATCACGGTGTTGCTTTAATTCCTGATATTTTTCATTGAATTCGTCATCAGAAAGAAACGTAGGCATTAAAGCAAAATAAAGAGCACTTCCGGAATCTTCATCTTTTTTAAACTGATATGGCTCTGGTTTACTGGCCAGATCCAAAGGTTTTTCATACTTTCCGGCTATAAATTTCCCAGTCATACGGTTGTAGACCACTACATGCAGCAACCCGGTACGGCTTGGATATTCTGCGATTGTAAAATTGTTTGCTTGGCTTCCAATGGCTCCGAGTTCTTCCTCTGCTTTTCCAGCAGGTGGATTTTCCAAATCCATATAAGAAAAAACTGCCTGCAAAGTAGCAGAATGGAGAGTAGCCCGTTTTTTAGGCTGATTACAGTATTTGGAAGCGATGTCTTTCATCACTGCACTTTTCCCGGAATAGCTGTCAAATGGAGATGGTAGCGTTCTTTCAAAAGTCCAGTTAGGGACAAAGTTTGTATTTGGCATAGTATTTCCTCCTTTATTCTTTTATCCAGGATAATTCTAGTGCCTGGTCCTTTTCTTTTGCGGTCAATTCATCTTTTTGGAAGATGGAAATGAGAATATCCCAATAGTTTCGTGGCGGGAAATAATCAAAACAATCCTTGATTTCCGCTGTATCACCATTTTGGATGTAAATTTGCCCGTTTTCATTAATATAGAGTTTATGGTGTCCTTTCGCATGGAGCTGTCCGATAAGGTTCTCCAGTTTTTTCTTGCCAATTAAGGAATACCAGGATTCCGGATCAGCAAAAGGAACATCGTCCTCATCGGTAACTGTGACAGTCTTTTTGAGGCTGGCAATGGTCAGCATTTGAAGTTCCAGATATCCGTATTGGTTCATACGTGCTTCCGCAAAGTTGTAGTCCTCCGTATGAAAGGTTCTCAGACGTATGGGATTTCCGCAAAGGAGCTGCTTCATGGATGGCGGCTTCTGGAATTCCCATGTTGCATTTGGAAATGCAGCCTGTAGTTTGTCGGTAATCTGATAGCTGATTTGTCTCCAAAGCAATTCTTCTGTTTCGGAAACTGGTTCAGATGATTTCAAAGAAGACCAAGGGCTTGTTTTGCCCTGGTTCTTGAGTAGGTTTAGAGTCAGTTTATGGATTTTGGGAAGAAGTGTGGAAAGAAATAGCAGCAGGATGCCAAGGATTCCGATACTTGCGACTGCATTACGATTTCCATTTCCTGGTATGAATATAGTTGCAATTAACAAAATTATTGTGAGCATACTTAGAACTTTAAGAAATTTCTTTTGTGTATTCACTTCATTTCCTCCATGTTTGTTTCAATAGAAAAAGGAATTGCAGCAGACCAGTAGATACTGGAAAGTCGCAATTCCTTCATTTTAGGGATCTTTGATAATTTACGGGAATGGAAGCTGCTGTGGTGGTGTATTTTCCGGAATATTGGTAAATCCATCACCAGATACATTGCCAGCCGTAAATCCCTGTGGTGCATAAGCCGATCCCCCTGCCGGAGCATAAGACATCTGTTGTGCGGCCTGTGGCATCATATTGTTATTGACTGGCATTGCGCCAGTAGGCACGGTACCGGAAGGATTCATTCCCGGGTTTCCATTATAAGTAGCACCGTTTGCTGGTACTGGTGGAACATTTGGATTTCCGACCATTGGATTCCCCGGTACAGGTGTTGCTGCATTGGTATCATTACGATTCGCAGGTAAGAACTGCCAGTCCTTTACCATAATTTGCGGCGTGATAGCTGCTTGACCTGCATTATTGCCTTTCTGGTGAATATACGGATGGAGTTCTAAATCTCCGTAGACCATGAGACACGTTGATTTTTTGACACCGGCTTTTATCAGTCGATCTGCAAGAAACTTGTTGCAGTAACACTGATAGAAGATGGGTTCTTCCTTTCCGCTTTGACCTCTCTGGTTGGTAGCAAGCCCCAGACTGATGTATTCAGTTCCGGAATTCTTTGCTTGTTGCATAACCGGATCGGCAGTTACCCTTCCTGTTACAATGATAATAGATGACATAAAAATTCTCCTTTCTGCCCTTTGGGCGATAAAATAGTGATAAATAAAAAAAGTGCCATTATAGCACCGTATAAAACGGCATTATAATGACACGATTTTCCAACTTAAACTGCATGTGTACTGGAGATAGTATCCAGACACCCTATAAAGGGATAACACAAAACTTAAATACAATATCATAGTAACACAAGATATAGCGAAGGTCAATGATAAAATGCCATATATAGTATTTTGCGATTCGAAATAATAATTTTTGTGTCAAAATGCTTGGAAGTGTAGTATTTTATGAGGATAATCCCAAATAGATATAAAATTTTCATAAAACACTACTACCTTTTCAGAGTAGATAAAATGTGGTAGAATGAGGAAAAATTATTAGGAGGATGCATTATGGCAAGACGAAAAAAACTGGAAAACACATCTTTGGAAGAGCAACTGGAGTATGTGGAACAGGAGATTCGTACAAAAGAGTCCGATTTAAAGGAACTGCGTCATAAAGCAAAAGAGATTCAAAAAGAGATAGAAGAGAAGCAGAAAGATGAGCTGTTTAAGGCTTTGGTAGCATCTGGGAAAACCATTGATGAGGTTATGAGATTTATAAAGGCAACAGGAGAAGATAAAATCGAATAAAAAAAATGAAAGATGCCGTTGTGGGGGAGTGAATCTGCAACGGTGTTTTTTATGGTCAGCTGAAATACAAATGATTTTCATAGACCACAATCACCGTTACCTTGGAAAGGAATATGTAGTGGTTCGAAGTTGTGTCTTTGCATTTGTAATTCGTAGATTTAATATATACTGCGTGGAAGTTAAGCCATTGTAGTGTCTAAAACTACGGATAACTCAGATGGTGCTTGGACGTATGTGATAGTTAATGAAGTGTTTGTGCCTGAAAAAATTGTTGAGGGTATACCTAGTTGTTTGAAAGTATGAAAAAAGTGAATAGGGTAAAAAATACCGTTACAGATTAATCTTTGTAATGGTATTTTTTGCGTGAATTTATTCTAACGGTGTAATTTATAACCTATTCCCCATACAGTATCGATATAAGGGGCTTGGTTTCCTATATGCTCTAGTTTTTTTCTTAGTTTGCTTATATGGACATTGAGAGTATTATCATCTGAAATATAATCTTTTCCCCAAATAAGTTGATATAAAGATTCCTTTGTAAAAGTCTGTTTTGGATGTTTGATTAGTAGCTGTAAGAGGTTATATTCGGTAGTAGTCAGAGTAAGCTCTGTGTTATTTACAAGTACTTTGTGATCATCCACATTTATGCGAATATCTTTAAAGGAATATTCCGTTTGGGGACTTTCGCTGCAACGGCGCAAAACACTTTCTATTCGTGCGAGAACTTCTTCATGATAAAAAGGTTTAGTTATATAATCATCTGCACCGGATCGGAGAAGGTTTATACGAATCTCAGGCTGATTTTTGGCAGATATAACAATAACTGGAATAGAATTGTTGTGTTTTTTTAGGTGAAATAGTATTTTTTCACCAGGCAAATCGGGAAGCATCAAATCTAATAACATTAAATCATATTTTTTAGAGGAAAGAGCTTCAATTGCTTCTATCCCATTGTGATATGCTGAAACATTGTAATGGTTTCTTTTTAATAATTCTGTAAAAATAAAGCAAATTTCTTTATCATCTTCTACTAATAATATATCAATCATAATAAACTCCTTTGGTAATAGGTATGGTAAAAATACTAACATGATTTGTAATTTCATACAAGTTACTGTTTTAAATAATTTGAAGGTTTCATAGGCGAGTGGGAAAATATAAAGATAAATTTATAATTTTATGGAAATTTAAGAACTGATTTAAGAGAAATGTTAGAATTAGACATTATCATTATCATTATAGGATTTAAGAAACGAGGGAAGTGATTAGAATGAAAGAACCCGAAAAAATATTGGAAGCAAAAGATATTTGTAAAGCATACGGAAAAAATATGGTACTTAATCAGGTAAATCTTACGATAAAAGCGGGCGAGATATATGGACTGGTTGGAGAAAATGGTGCAGGAAAAAGTAGCCTGATGAAAGTTATTACAGGACTAACAAAGCCGACTTCAGGTGAGATAAGTTTATTTGGTAAAAAAAATCTTGAAGATGAAAGAAATAAGATAGGATGTTTAATTGAAAATCCAGCTTTGTATATGGACATGACAGCACGCCAAAATTTGGAAATCCAGCGTACTCAACGAGGAATTCCAGGAAAAAGTAGTATTGATGAAGTTCTGGAAATAATGGATTTAAAGGACGCTGGAAATAAAAGAGTGAAGGCTTTTTCTTTAGGGATGAAACAGCGATTAGGAATTGCAATTGCATTGCTTGGTCGCCCACAGTTGCTAATTTTAGATGAACCAATAAATGGCTTAGATCCAACCAAAATTAAATATGTGCGAGAAGTCTTAAAGAATATGAATGAAGAAGATGGTACAACGATACTTATATCCAGTCATATTTTGCCAGAGTTACATCAACTTGCAACTGTATATGGATTTATACATCATGGAAAAATGTTACAACAGATTACAGATAAAGAATTAGATGAGAAATGTCGTCGTCATGTTCATATCGAAGTAGACAATGTGGAAAAGGCTAGTTGTATTTTAGATGAGAGGTATCCAGAAAGTCAAATAAAAGTTTATTTAAGAAATGTGATTAAGGTATTTGGTTATAATAAAAATATTTCTGATATAACAAAAGAATTAGTATATGGAGGAGTTGGTGTAGAAAAAATAGGATATGAAGGAGAAGACTTAGAAGAGTATTACACAAATCTATTATCGGAGGTGAAATCGAATGAGACAGCTTAAAGCAGAGTACTATAAAATGAAATATTCGCGAGCCTCGAAGTGGGTTTTAGTATTTATGGCATTTATTTTTTTTATACCGTTCGTTGTGGGAAATGATACATTGTTTATGACTTTTGGTGATTATAGAAATATAGATAGCATTGGTTGGATTTGCTACATAGACGACATGAATAATGTAAAAGCTGCAGAAATCGCAAGATTTGCATTATCAATTAATTTTTTTTCTTGGATTGGATTAATTGTCTATATTACGACAATGGTATCTGCAGAATTTCATCAAGGAACAATAAGAGCTTCTGTCGTATATGGGATAAATCGAACCAAATTATTTTTAAGTAAATTACTGGTGATAAATGTTCACTTTTTTATTCTCTATTATATTGTGGAAACTGCATTAGGCTTAGGATTAGCATGGAAGTATGGTTTTCATTATAAAGGTGAGGAATTTTTGATTTTTATCGGAATGGTTACCTTAAATATGATAGCTATGATTGGAATGGAAGCTGTGGCGGTTTTGATTACGGTTTTAGTAAAGAATACAGGAATTGTGGCAGCTTTATCATGTGTATATTTCTTTGCAGGTGCGATTACTTATCCTATGGTATATGAGAATTTTCAAAATCAATCAGTGCTTCTTAAAGCATTTTGTGTTATGAACCCGACCACTTATATGTATAATATTTGTGGATATCGGATGACAAATGGGATTGTTGTTGGAACTATTATGTATGGTATGGGTGCGTGCCTGGTGGGGATAGTTTTAATGCATTTTGCATTGAAACGTCAAGAACTTTAATTTGTGTTTCAAGTAGCTCTTACTACTTTGAAATAAATAAATATTTTACAGGAGGATATTGCAATGAAGTGGATTAACAAAGCATCAGAGGACAAAAGTACAAGAATCTGCTGGGTTTACAATGATAAAGGTTGTGGATCTAAAAAGGCTACATGTGTAATTCGTTACTAAAGATATTTGTAGTCAGTAAAGGAAAATGTGCTCAGCAATATGCTGGGCACATTTTCATTATTGCAAAGAACACTGTGAAAACAAGAGATTAAGAAAAGAGGATATAATAATGAAATTATCAAGATACAATATAGAGAAAAAAGAAGATAAAAGTTGTTTGATTTACAATACGGTCACATCTGCAATACTGGAATTAGATACTGATTATGAAAAATCATATTATGAAATGAAAGAAGGGAAAAAATGTTCAAAGCCTGATTTAGAGTCAGCATTATTAGAGGGTGGTATGCTAGTTGAAGATGATAAAGATGAATTTGCAGAATTGCTTATAAGAAATAAAATAGAAAGGTTTGCGGATTCAAATCTTACATTAACTATTGCCCCAACTATGGCATGTAATTTTTGTTGTCCCTATTGCTATGAAAAAGGGAGAGAATATATTACTATGTCTGAGACTGTTCAGGATCAATTAACATCGCAGCTCAAAGAAAAATATCAGCATATACATGAATTAACGGTATCTTGGTATGGAGGGGAGCCATTATTGGCAATTGAAACTATTGAAAAATTAACCAAAAAGATAAAGTCTGTTTTGCCACTTGGTTGCAAATATAATGCGGATATGGTCACAAATGGTTATAAATTGACTAGAAGAGTAGCTGAAAAATTAAAAGACATGGACATCCACTATATTCAAGTTACTTTAGATGGTTCAAAACAAGCCCATGATAGTAGAAGGATTCTCCATAATCATCAGCCTACCTTCGAACATATATTGGACAATATAAGAGAATGTGCGGATATTTTGAATATTTCGATAAGAATTAATGTTGACAAGACAAATATAAACGAAGCAACAGAAATATTTGATTGGCTAGAAAGATATGGTTTAAAAGGTAGAGTTGGTTATTATTTAGCACCAGTAGATGATATTAATGGAGTATGTAATAATCATATATGTATGGAACGACCACAGTACGCAAAAGAAGAGATTGCGTTTTATAAAGAAGGGATTAAGAGAGGCTTTATGTACCAAGGTGTTAAGCCGAGCAATTATGGTGTATGTGGAGCAATTAGCTTAAATTCATTTGTGATAGGTCCAGATGGAGCGTTGTATAAATGTTGGAATGATATTGGATATAGTGAACGAAGTATCGGTAATTTGGAAAAAGGAATCAAACTTACAAATAAATTTGTAGAATGGCTTTCCTATGATGTTGTAAAGGATCAAGAATGTAAAGATTGTTCATTTTTTCCAGTATGTTATGGTGGGTGTGCTGCTTATAAAAATAAGATTTGTTCTTCAGTAAAATGGAATGCAGAAGAGATGTTGGAGCTGATGAAAGAAATGGCTCAATGAAATAGCAGGGAGAATTGGAATGATAAAATTTTGCAGTAAATATGTTTTTCAATATAAAATAGAATATGGGATATATTTTTTGTTGGGTATTATACTGTGCGGGTTAAATACATTTATACCGGCTGCTATGGGACAATTTATTAATATGTTTAATGTGGAAACAACATATTCAGCAATGTTAAAATTCATATTTTTATTACTGTTATTGTATGTTGGTAAGGAAATTGTCTGCTATGTCAATAAAATACTTTATATAAGGATACAGACTAATGCAGCATTTTCATTAAATTTCGAAATTGTAAATCATTTAAAAAAAGTTTCGCCACTCGTAATTGGCAGAACTGATTTATCGTACTTATCTCAAAGGATAAACAATGATGCGAATGATGTACTTATTTTTTTCATCAGCTCCTTGACTGAATTGATATTTTCAGTTTTTTCAGCGGGTATAATCTTATTTATGATTTGGAAAATGGATTCGATTGCTTTTATAGTTACAATGTTTTTATTAGCACTTTATTTTTTTATATATATTGGCTTCAAAAAGCGTATTTATAATTGCAGTTATGGAATGAAAGAGGAGAAATCCAATTTCTTCTCCAGACTGCAGGAACAATTAGAAAAAATAGAGTTTATAAAAATACATAGTATGGATTCATTTTTTTCAAATAGGTTAGTAGCATCATATCAAAAATTATATCGATCTATATTTAAACAACAAGCGACTATCCAGGCATTTGCAAATCTTGAAGGGATTGTAGGGGCAATATCTGTATGCATTTTACTTTGGATTGGAGGAAAAAAGATACTTACTGGAGATATGCAAATAGGATATTTCTATATGATTTCAGTATATTTTAATATGATTTTGGAATATGGAAAAGAAATAGTGGCATACGGTCAAGAATACCAAGAGGCTTATGTATCCTTTGAACGTATAAAATCTATTTTAGAAATTAAGGAGCAGTCTAAGGGGTGTATAAGACTTAATGAAATCAAACAAATTAGAATTCAGGATTTGAATTTTGCATATGACCAGAAAGAAACCATAAAAAGTTTTTCTACAAACTTAAAAAAGGGGAAAGTTTATGGATTGAAAGGAGAAAACGGATGTGGGAAAAGTACACTTATTAAAATTTTAATGGGTATGTATGTAGATGAATATCAAGGGAATATAATATGGAACGATACAGAAATGAGAAATTTAGATATGGATTATATAAGAGAACATGTAATCAGTGTAACAGAACAGGAGCCGACTTTAATAGCAGATACAATATATAATAATATTGCTTTATATCGAAAGCTTGATGTAAAATGTATACAGAGAGCCGTTGATTGCTTTGGTGATAGTATTTTGAAAAGAGATAATTGGGATTTGCAAATTAATGAAAAGTCAAGTAATATTTCCGGTGGAGAAAAGCAAAAAATTGCAATTATTCGCCAAGTAGTGCAAGACGGTCAGGTAATGATTTTTGATGAGCCTACCTCAGCTATGGATGAGAGTGGAAAAAAACAATTTTTACAGTTGATCGATCAAATTAAAAATCATAAAATAATTATTATTGTTTCACATGATAATGCAATCTTGAATACATGTGATGAGATTCTAATATTATAAGGAGATATGAAGTTTGCTAGTTGTCTTTTTAATAACAGGAGTGTTTATATTATTAGGCATATTATACATTTTTCATCTGAAGAGGGAAATTAGAAGAATTATAGAATGGATAGAACATAATGAGCATATCTACTCGGTCAATGTATTGGATAAAGATATTGAGAACCTTGCACTTAGTATCAACAAGCGAATTAAAGAAGATGAACGAAAAGAACATCAGCTAAAAAAACAGGATAAAAATTTTAAAAAGATGGTAGCAAATTTATCACACGATTTACGTACTCCATTAACTGTTATTATTGGTTACTTGCAGTTAATTAGATTAGAAAAAAATGTGAATGAACCTGTTAATAGCTATATAGAACATATTGAAAAAAAGGCGGATTATTTAAAAAAATTAGTAGACGATTTATATTTATTGTTTTGGAGTGAAGCAATAGAGAGCGAAGTTGATATGAAATCAGTCAATATTACAGAGGTAGTCACTTCTTTGTTAAAGGAATATATTCAAAATTCAAAACGTGCCTCAGAACAATTAGATATTAGACTGCCACATGGAAACATTTGGATACTTGCTCAAGAGAAAATATTAATTAGAATTTTATGTAATTTAATAGATAATGCTTTAAAGTATAGTACTGGTGATATAATGTTTTACATGTGGGGAGAATCCGAGTATTGTCATATACAAATAAGCAATCCTTCTGATTATATTAGTGATGAAGAATTAAAATCTATATTTGATTTGTTTTACACAAAAGATGAAGCAAGGATAAAAAGCAGTGGTATCGGATTGTATGCTACTAGAAAGCTAGTAATACAAATAAGTGGTGATATTCAAGTGAATTATGAAGCGGGAATTTTCACTGTCAGTATAAAGTTGCCCTTAATATGAAAAAATTGGTCACAGTAGAAAAATAAAAGATATTGTTACTGCATTTTGAAACCCTGAAAGTGAAAGCACTGTCCATTTTTTGAAGAGTCTTCTGGAATACAATAGATTATTATTCCCTGCGATTGCTGTTATGCTGTCATCCTTGAGACAGAATACGTGGTAGTTCGGAGTGGTTTTTGTCATTTCACTGGGACGGCAGAAGGAAAACTTATAAAGCATAATAGAAGTGGGTATGTGAAAGTGGCATATCCACTTCTATTGTATTTAGAGAAGAAATCTAAGAGTTCTTCGGGGAAACATCTTCATTTAGGGATAATTCCTCATACGCAAGTAAATCCGGAGTAACCTTTTCTTCACCCGAAAGGTTTGCTACATTCCGGAAATATAGGCGATAATAATGTCCAGATAAAAGGCGGATATTTTTATCGAATGTAAAGTGATATTCTTTCTGGTCAGTGGAACGGAAAATAATTTTCTGTTTCTTGGTAAGTGGGCTGACTTCACGTTTTGTACAGGTTCCAGTTAATTCGGTATAGTCATGCATCTTGATGGTATGTAGCAGACTCACAATTCGTATGGCAGTTCCAACACCGATGCAAAGACTCATAAGGAGAAATATCTGGTCGTCTGTTATAAATCCGTAAATACATCCAAATAGGACACAGAAAAAGCCGATTGCCCCATGGACAATCAGCTTATTAAGAAATGGTTTTGGCATAATTTGCTCCTTCCTATAATTTTTCAAATGCAATCTGTTTATTGAGGTACAAATTACTGATGGCTTCCAGTACAGGATAACCGGCATGGGTGAATTGGATATCCTGTGCCAGGGTACGGAATGTTGCATCCGAGGTTTCATAGAGCTGCGTCAAAAGTTGCTCTGTATTTTGTGGATGGATGCCCTGTTCTACACAGGTTACAAGCTCTGCCGTAGAAATCTGTACTTTTTTTGCTATTTGGAGTACCGTGTCCTCTATAGCAGTCCGTGCCGGCTTTTTTAGATAATGGATCAGTTCCTTTGTGTGCAGTTTTTTCTTCATGCAGAGATAGATGCAGGTAAAAAGCCGTACTGAAAAACTGTCCTGCAATGGGCTGATATAAAGTTCTCCTAAGAGGCGGTACAGGGCATCCACACCAGTTAAACCATCCCCTTTTACAACCAGTCCTCGAAGCAGCAGCCGATTCAGGTAAGGTTCAATGGGGATATTTTCCGAACGGTGATGTTTTTTCAAGCGTTCGGAAAAAGCAGACTGCAATTCATGGATCTGTCGGATTTGAAATGCGAGGCTGCTCCACAGAAAGAATTCTTCTTCTGTCAGTCCGTATTCCTGCCGGTTATTGATAACAGTCGGTGTTTTATGTTCCTTTATGGAATCCTGGAATCGTAGGATTCCGACTGCAGTATAAAGTGTCAGCATAATCGTTCTCCCTTCAAGATAAAAGAGTATATAATTTGGTATCCTGCTGTAAGTATTTCCGGGCTTTGCTTTGCCATGCCCGGACATGATTCATTGGGACACCATAATGTTTGGAAATTTCTTGGTTGGTATATCCTTTTTGCTGCAGGAGCAGGGCATGTATTCCTTTTCTTAGTGTATTGCAGCTTCTCGCTTCTAAGGACTGCAGGTGCTTATAAATGGGTTCCTGGTTCATACATTGTTCCTGCCATAGTTCGGTTTTTTGGTCTACAAGCAGGGGTTCCATGTCAAATTCGGAAGATGCATACATGGAACAGGTGTATTTTCGTTCTTTTTGCAGTTTTCTCCAATAACTGTAAATGGCATTTCGTATGGCAACTTTGGCGTAAACTGCAAAGGGACGGGTGTTGTCATAGTTCATGGCGGCTTTGCATAAAGCTAAGTTTCCGGCTTGCAGAAGGTCTTGCTGCTCATCGTATGAGACATAAGCACAACGGGAAGTCAATTTTTTTACCATTTCAGGTACCAAATATAAGTACTCCTCTGTCAATCGGCGTTCATCATCTGTCATCGGGATGATCATACATATCCCCCCTTTCAACCAATGGCCCTGAGAGGGATATGGTTATTCTCCAGAATCTTCATGGATTCCAGAATTAGTTGATCACACATATAAGTGCTAAATTCTCCGATGTGTGCTTCCTTGGCAGTCAGACAGAATTTATCAGCAATCCAGCGGTAAGCCTCCGATTTCGTAAAGATGTGGTTTAGCCATATCTGGTCAAATACCCGGTGTGCTTGGATCCTTTTTTGCCGAAGCTCTTTGTTTGCCAGTTTTCCTTTGGCATTGGTAGTGCCAGGATGAACTCCTACATAAGAATTACACTGTGGGAAGTGACTGCACACATAGAGTTTTCCATCTTTCGCTTTATTTCCATATACATAGGACGCATCCCTTAAAATTGCGATGCTGCCGCAGTATGGGCAGCGGATTTGTTTCTGTTTCATAAAGATTCACCTCGCTTACGTGTTTTATACGTATATTGTAAGAAAGCAGGTGATGAATTCCCATAGGATGGGCATAGAAACTACTCCCAGATTCGGACTAAATGGCACAAAATGGCAGAAAATCTAAGAATAGAACAGTGCCTTGATAAGCGGAAAGAAACCGCTGTCTGCAAAACGTGAGTAATTTACTGGTGTAAAGATGAACCCTGCACAGAAAATCCGGATGACATAAACAGAAATCAGAGCTATACATAGCCGATACAGATTTCTGGTGCGTTTGTTCCAGGGCTTTCTCGGACGAAACTTCAGGTACAGGATTAAAAGTGCAGGAATAAAAATAAAGTTCGTAAATATTGTATCGATTCCTTGAATCATAGCAGTGAAATTCAACATAAAATCGCCTCCTTTCTTATCCTGTACGCAGAAAGTGCCAAAAGTGCAACCTTTTACCAGTGATAATGAGATGCTTCCTGGTGCCGCAGTAAAGCAAAACAAGGACATGGCTTATCGGTCAATGCTTCTTTTGCAAAGTAGAGTCCATATAAAGACTGAAATTGTTCCAGTGTTATGGCGGATAGACATTCCGTTGGTTCCGGTATGCGGGAGAAGAGCATACGGGCATCTGCCATGGGCAGGACACATGGACTGCCGTTTTCATCTGGATGATATAAGAAGTGTGGGCCATTACAATAACCTGGGGTTTTACAGGAAACACAGCGAACATAAATACAGGAATGCCAATTTCCATCACAAATATCTAAAAAATGCCGGATGTGTTTGGCATCGGCATTACAACGAGATTGTTCCATATTCATCACCTTTATAGCAGGCAGCCGTAATAAGCTGCCTGTGAGCATATCTATTGATAGTTACTTATCTTTTTTCCGCTTACGGATATATAAGATACCAAATCCTGCAGCAAAGAGGAGTGCGGCACCTGCCAGTAAAAGATAAGGAAGAACGGTTGTTTCATCTCCGGTCTTGACTGGTTTGGAAGGTTCAGGTGTGTCTTTTGGAGCTTCCGTAAGTTTTATCGTTTGTCCTTTATCGTCCAGATCCTCATGGGAAGCAATTTCAAGTGCTGTTTCTCCTTCAAGGGAAAAAAGTTTTTCAAAAACGACTACATCATGTCCAGCCAATGTGCTTCCATCAAAAGTGAAGATGACTTCGACAGAACCATTGGAATCCTTTGGTGTAAATTCTGTTTCTGCCGTGACAGGTTTTCCATCAATCATAACTTCCTTTTGGGTTGTTTTGTCCATCAGTGTGCCGACCAGTTTGTATGGAGTATCCGGAATCAGATTTTGGTAGGATACGGTGTCAATGATGGTTACTTCTTTCGTAGCAACGGCTTCCTGATCCCCATCCGCTTTGTCCTTCGCAGTAGTTCCAATTCCCGGGAAGTAGATAGACTGTTCATGGTCTTCTATATCGGCGTGAACAGCAATCTCTTTTTCCTGATACGTTAAAGACTCAAAGACAACAATTGTTTTGCCGGACAGGATGCTGCCATCAAATGTAAAGGTAAGTTCAATACTGCCAGAGGCATCTTCAGGAGTAAAGGTCGTAGTGGCAGTAATCGGTTTACCATCTGCCTGAAGAGGTTCTTTTGTCTCTTTGTCCATCAAGGTACCGGTAAGTGCATACTCTTTTCCTGGAATTAGGTTACTATATTTAACCGTATCAACAATAGTAATCTCTTTATCGGTTTTGGCAAAATGATCTCCGTCTGCTTTGTCTTTTGCAGTGGTAGCAATTTCCGGGAAGTAGATGGTCTGCCCATTATCTTCAAGATCAGCGTGTGTTGCAAATTCTTTGCCGTCATAAGTAGCAGATTCAAAAACAACTACGGTTTTTCCGGCAAGGGAAGTCCCATCAAAAGAAAAAATCACATCTACCGTTCCAGAGGATTCTTTAGGAGTAAATGTGGTTTCGGCAGTAACCTCTTTCTTATCTATTTCGACAGGTTTTCCGGTTTCTTTATCCATAAGGGTTCCAGTCATAACATATTCTTCGCCGGGCAGAAGATTTTTGTAAGCTACCGTATCTACAAGGGTAACTTCTTTATCTGCCTGGGAAAGATTCATATCTGTTTCCTTATCTTTTGCAGTGGTCCCGATTTCTGGGAAATAGATAGTCTGATCCTGATCTGTAATGTCCGCATGAACAGCCAGTTTTAAATCCTCCTGGTACAGTTCTTCAAATACTACGATTGTTTTGCCCTTCAGAGAAGAGGCATTGAACGTAAAGGTCACTTTTGCAGAACCAGAAGATTTTTTTGGTTTGAAGGTGGTTTCTGCTGTGACAGGTTTTCCATCTATTTCAATTGGCTTTCCGGATTCCTGATCCATCAGTGTGCCGATGAGCTTATAAGACTGTCCCTTCTTTAAGCCTTCGTATTCTACGGTATCAACCAGAGTGATTTTTTCTTCTGGTTTGGCAAAGTGGGAGTTGCTGTCTTTGTCAAGGGCAGTAGTTCCAATGGTAATCTGATCATCCGTTAAAGTTCCCATATCCACGACTACGTGATTTTTATATACAGAGACCTCAATTTTTAAGAGGTTCATACCTTCATTGGAATCGCAGCGTTGTTCTTCCAAAATATAGGTATCATAAATCAGGGCTCCTTTGGTATCATCAGGTTTAGAAGAGCCAAACCAGATTCCGTCTTCAGAAGTTTCCCCACGATTGGTATTTGTAGTGTGCTTATTCCATTCTGAGGAGGTACTGGCATAGCCATTTTTGTCTGTTACAATGGTATGACTTTCTCCTGTAGTTTTGGAGGTAATGGAAAATGGGACATTTGCCAGCCGGTTTAAATCTCCGTCAGATACCTTTACGAATTCTAAATCGCCACGGATTACCTGATTGGAAATCGCTGTTTCTTTTGCAGTTAAATCCAAAATTTTCCCATTTTCTGTGATATGAAACTCCTGAGAGAGTTTTCCCTCGTTCAAATAACCTTCCGGTGCTTTTGTCTCATCACCCCGGTAATGTCCATAAGGGAGAGTATCTTTTTTTGTGGAAGCAAGCCCTTTTTCATCTGTCTTCAAAGTGAGAACTACTTGATCTTTTTCGTAAAGGGTTCCATCCACAAGAACAGGATTTGGACCAAGATTGGTGATTGTAAATTCTGCATCCTTTAAAGAAGCATTTCCCTGTGGTTTGGCTTCTCCCGTTTCCAGATCCCGTTTTTGGATTTTGACACCGCCACGGATAATCTGGTTAGAAACAGAAGTCTCTTCTGTTGTTAAATCTACGATTTCTCCATTTTGGGTGATGTCAAATTCAAGAGCCTTTGCACCATCGGTTAGGTATCCGGAAGGCGCTTTGGTTTCTTCAATCCGGTAATGTCCAAGGGGCAGGGCATCAGCGGCACTTGCAGCAATACCATGTGCATCCGATTTAATTGTAAGTACTGCCTGACCATTTTCATAGAGCTTTCCACCTACCCATACCGGCTGTTTGTTCAAAGTGGTAATGGTAAATTCGGCATCTGCAAGCGATGCGGTTCCTTGTGCTTGTGTTCCCTGAGTTTCCAGATCCCGCTTCTGAATTTTGACGCCGCCTCGGAAGACCTGTTCTTCGACAGAAGAAGCGTTATAAATAGAGATAGTTTCTTCCGTACCGGTACTGGTGATTTGCTGCACGAAAACAGATTCGTTTGGAAGATAGCCGGCAGGTGCTTTGGTTTCCTGTACGGTTACTGTACCCAGTGGGAAGCAGACGGTCTTTCCATCACTGGCATAGAAAAATTCATCCCCGGATACCAAATAATCTTTTGTAAAATGGATTTCTCCAGAGGCATCTGTTTTCAATATCCAGGTGCGAACCGGTTTCTTACCATTTGCTCCGGGATCGGTAGCTGACTGCTCTGTATAGAATTTTATTGTAAATTCGGCATTGGCGAGAGAGCCGGTTCCCTGTGCAGAATTTTGCTGTGTGTCAGCATCCAGCTTTTTAAGGAGCAGTTTTACGGGATTATTTTGAGGAATATCCTTTACTTTTACGGTAGATGTTCCTTCTGCTTTTACCGTAACATTATGGGCGGAAGGATCTATAGCAAATCCTTCTGGGGCACTGATTTCTTTAACGGTGTAACTTCCTTCTGCCAGTTCTTTGGATTTTGCATATCCTTTTTTATCGGTAACAAGAGTTTCTACCAGTTCTTCCCCTTTGTAGATTCCGTATTTGGCTCCTTCTAAAGAGTAATTGCCATTTTTATCGGAAATATCGGTATTGGCAGAGGATTTCTGCAGTTCGATAAAGCCGTTTGGAACCTGATACCAGCTTCCTGCAAAAGTTTGGGAAGCATTGCCAGGAACGATAAAAGCACGGAAGGATTCTGGTGGGGCAGGAAGCCCTTCAATGGCGTTGGCAACTTCCAATGCTTTGTCAATATAATTTTGAGGTGCACCATGAAAAGCACCGGTGTCCCCATTATTTCCTGCATGGATATAGGAAACGACCAGATGACCAATGACATAAGAATTGTCATCGGACCATCCTTGGAAATATTGATCTTTTATTACCTTTTCATAACCATATCCACCGTTTAAGTAGTAAAGAGCTTTTCTGAGTGGGGAATTTTTTCCCAAAAGGTTATAAGGATACTTTCCGGAAGCCGGTGTTTTCTTTAATGGTTCAACGCAATAAGCCGTGTTATTGCCATCAAAGCTCATGCGGGAAGTATAATAGTCCCCGTATGGAATTTTGGCTCCTGCCTTATAATCAATGGTTCCATCTGCAGCATAAGCGGTATGGGCATTGAAAAAGAGTGTGCTAAGAAACATCGTGACACAAAGAAAAAGGGCGGTTAGCCGGATATGAGGTTGTTTTGCTGGTTTTAACATAAATCTCCTCCTTTGTTAAAAAGAAAAGCAGCCACATTCGGGCTGCAGGTAACATTAACCGACTTTTTTATCCTGGCGTTTCAAGATTTCCAGGAGTTCCTGTCGGTCTGTGGTAATTAATTCTTTTTCCAGGTTGGAAGCTTTAAATTCCACAGTGATATTATTGTTGTTTGTTGAAATCAGTCCGTTTCCACGTTGGAAATGGGTGATATTCATAACTTCGGTTTCGGAAAGACGAAGAATGGTTTTTACACGTTGTGCCTCTTCATCTTCCATGTTAAGAATAATTTTGGTTTTACAGTTATTGATAATGCCTTTTCCATATTTTCCGTCATCCAGAGCAAAAAAGTCATTAAGATCCTGGGTTGCAAAAATACCGGCACCAGAGTATGCCCGGATAATCTTGGCAATCTCCAAAACAAATTCAGCGGCCAGGCGGTTACTGGAAGCACCGATGAGCTGCCATACTTCATCTACGAAAATAGCTTTTTCTTCGGTACGGTTTTCTTTGGCTTTATCCCATACATAGTCCAGAGCAACAAACATCCCCACCGTTAAGAGATCGCTGGAGCCGGTCAGCTCTGAGATGTCCAAAACAGTATATTTATTGGTCAGGTCTACATTGGTCTGCTGGTTAAAAGAGGAAGCAGAGCCATGGACAAGACGGTTCAGGATGTGAGCCAGCCGTTTGGTATCTTCGGTTTCCATCAAAACATCATATACATCTCCAAGAATTGGCATCGCTTTATAATGCTCCGGGTGTTTGGGATCAATGAGGGATTCATTCTTATGGGTGATTCCCTTTCTTGCATAGGTTTTAATCAGTGCTTCGTCCAAAAGCTGTTTTTCCTCATGGCTCATATCTGGAATGAGCAGAGAAAAGAAAACGTGCAGACGCTGAATCTTACTGGCTAAGGCAGATGCGTCTAAAGTTGGACCGTCCAGCAGCTCATTGACAGAGTTATCTACTTTTCGGATCTCCATGACATTGATGCAGTTTTGGCTGGCAGGAGAAATCTGGATAAAGGTTCCTCCTACATTTCTGGCAGCCCGATAAAACTCATGACCTTTTAACGGTGCGATGATAAATACCTGGATTCCTTTACGCCGCATACGAAGTGCCATAGTCTGCATGGTAAAGGTTTTTCCGGATCCAGAAGTGCCAAGAATCGCAATATTGGAGTTTTTATATTGTTTGGAGTCAAAAATATCAGCAATCACTAAAGAGTTGTTATGCTTATTTACTCCAAATAGGATGCCGTTGTCATCGCAAATGCTGTAGCTGACGAAAGGATAGCAACTGGCAGCTCCGGTGGTTAAGACATTTCGTTTTGAGAGTTCATAGAGCTTCTTATCCAGGTTTACAAGAGGAAGGGAAGATAAAAATCCCTGTTCTTGCAGGAAGTAACAAGACCGCAGATCCATATCCTGTGAGATGAGAAGTTTTTTCATCTCCTGAATCCGCCATTGCAGTTCTTCCAGATCACCTGCCGTAATTGTAATCAAAAGATTCATGTAATAGAAATCTTCATTATTAGCAAGTCCCTGTTTGAGGAAATAGCCGGAACGGATGGCAGAATCCAGATCATCAAAATCCGCATTGGTATCAGAGGCATCTTTGATCTTTGAACGGTTGATCCGGATTTGCTGTCCAAGACGTTGCTGGATCTTATCTTTGGGCTGTTTATGCAGAAAAAAGTCAATGTCAATTCCTTCGCCAGCATTGATAAGCAGGGACAGCCAACCTGGCATTACTTTTGCTTTGTAACCATCGCACGGCACCAGCAGGTAAGAATGGTAGATGCCATTTACCAGCACATAGTTGCTGTGCTTAAAGTCCAAAGACTCTGGTGCAATGAATTCATTGATATGGATGTTATCCACTTCCTGCTCACGGCCAGATTCCATATAGCGGGTAAGTACCTGGTTAATCCGTTTTGGCAAAGGTGTTTCGGTACATTTGGTACGGTTCAGTAAAGTGTAGAGTACATCGGTTGTAAACTCATCTTCATTGTCATGAACCAGCACATCGTTGCCGCATTGATATAGAAAGGTTTTTGCGGTCTGTGCAGCAGTTTCCAAAGCTGCCAGGATTTCCTTTTCCTCCACCTTCCGATTCACATTGAAAGGTTCGTATTCAAAGATTAGGAAAAAACGTCTGGAAACCGCTTCTCTGGAACTTAACTGCCGGACAAATTGGATATAGTCTTTTTGTAACTGCCGGCAGTTAGGATCTGATTCCCGTTCCATTTCCAAACGGGACTGTTCCAGATGTTTGTTGATATCCGCTTTTTTGGAGATCATCTTAATCTGCAGTTTCACAGGACTGATTTTTAGGTAGGAGATGAAACTGAAGATGATCCCCTGTTGTTCCCTGGCACTGCGTAAGAGGAAATTGATCGGTTCAATCTCCAGGATTTTTACATAACGATGGTCTGTCGTGTAGATAACACCATTGGCAATCTTATCAATAGGAAGATAATCTTCCAAGGTGATTTCTTTTCGCTTTTTCTTTTTGCTTTTCCCGGAAGCAGGAGGCTGGTTGGAAGCTTTATTCGCAGTTCTTTCTTTTTTTCGTTCCTCCGAAAGTTGCTGCTTTATCTGTTGTTTTTCAAGTTTTGCCTGCCTTTTCGCACTTTTACGTGCAGCGGTTTGTTCTTTTTTTAATTGTCGGGACTCATATTTAAGAATCCGGATGTCTTCACGAGCCTGTTTGCGTATTCCACGTTTTGTAGAAGTGTCAAACTGCCGGCGTTCTTTTTTTTTAATAGCAGAGGTTTCTTTTGTTTCCTCTTCGGAAGACATCTGTGAGCAGTTCTCTTCAGAAGAAGATTCTGCAGGTTGCTTTGGATGACGTTTTCGTTTTCTGGTTTTTGGTTCTTTGTTGCGGGGCTTTTTTATCCGGTACTTTTTTTTCGGCTCCGGATGTACATCCATACGGTAAATAACCCGGCGGTTTTTCAGAAAACGCAGAGCGTTCATTAAAAACGCAGTAATGCTTTCCCCACCGATTCCAATTAGAGAAATCATAGCTGCAGGCAGAGCAGTCATACAGAGAATAATAATCCTGACAGTGAGTGTCAGAGGCAGATTGACAACAGGAATGGTGATCAGGATTGCCAGGATACCGCCTTCGATGGCATTACGGATTTTAAACATTCCGCCCATAAAGGTCCCTTTTTCTATAAAATTGCGAGGGATGAAGACAGGATGTTGTTCTTCAGTATTGTTCATGGCTGCACCTCCTTTGGTTCTTCCATGGAAGGAGTTTCCGGAACTTCTGTGACAGGGGCAGCTTTTTCCAAATTCACTGAGGTATCGTCATACCCACCTTCTTGCAACTGTTCCACTTCCTCTGTTGTGATGGAAGGAAGTTTGTCATCTGTCGGACGTTCATAGATGATTTCTTTTCCAGAATCAGGGGTACGTTCCTCACCGAAAAAGAATCTTCCAGTAGAGGAAGTGTAGTACACAGGAAGAACGGACTTATCCGGAAGCTGGAATAAAAAATTAATATCAGAAGCATTGGGATAGGTAGTATCATCAGCAAGGAAACGGATGGAAGTTAGAGACATCTGTTTTACGTTTTTAAGATAGGAGGTCAGTTCTTCCTGAAAAAGTTTCACCTGTTCCTTGGAGAAAAAGTCTTCCAAAGCTTCAAAATCCTGAAAGCTTATGGATTCGTTATTTTCTGCTTGTTCTGTCTCGGTATTTTCATTATTATCGTGTTGAGTATTTTCTGTCTCGGATTTTTTGCTTCCTTTTTGGGATTTCCAGATGGAGGGAAAGACAAATCCGATGATAATTAAAAAGGCCATCATAAAGATAGCCAGAATTGCTTTTTTTCTGTTCATAAGTGTCTCCTTTATTTTTTAGCGAAGATCCAATAGGCATTTGCGGTTGCATGCACTTCCGTCATCATATCGAATTCACGGTTGATGTAGTTTTTGGAGGAACTGTCATTGGGATCATTGACTAATACTTTACCTCCAGCCGTTACACCACGAAGGACAATAAAATGTCCGCCACTGGTAAAAAGCCCAGCTCTTTGGGAACTGATGACCGGATGACCTTCAGATAAAGCCTGAAGTACCTGGTTGGGATCACTGGTCTGTGTGACAGCCCCACACCCAAAATGATCGGACGCTGCCTGGAAATAAGACCAGTAAGTGCCGACTCCTGGTTTGTAATAGGAATTTCCGCACCAGGATATTGCATCAATAGGTGTAATGGTAGTGCCTGTAAGATAACTGGCGATCATGGCAAAACTGGTAGGTCCACAACCGCTGGATGCAATCGAACCACCGCCATAGGGGATATTTCCATAGTCTGTCTGGAGATAGTGTGGAATCTGCATGCCGTTTGCGGGATAGCTGCCGCCACTGGCAGTAATTTGGTAATACCGAAGGACATGATCCACATATTCTTTATCACCATACCGGTCATAAGGCCAGCTTGGTCTTGCACACATCATATCAGAGTAGGCAATCGCATTTTCTTTGGTATAACCACCGTCACGCTCCATTGCCCAGTCAATGTATGCAGAACCGTAGTTGTAACCCTGAAGAGCCAGTTTAATCCGGTCTAAGTCCGTAGGTCCGGTACAGCCGGCTTTGTCGAGGGCATATTTTAATTCCTGTACTCCGCATTCAATGGAGTATTCTGGATCTGTAATCCCATTTGGCACATGGGGATAGCGGGTATTAAATCCACCTTCCGCTGCTTGCATAACATCCAGCCCTCGTCCGCCAGATTCCTGCATCATGACTGCCAGAATTAAATCCACATAATCACTCATACCATATTTCGCAGCGGCTCTTTCTACAGCAGGGCGGTAGGACAATACCTCATCGCTAAGATTGATAGCAGCTACTATGCCGGAAGAAGCAGTACCAAAGAAAGCAGTCAGGTTTTCGGCATAGTTTTTGGCAAGTTCTTTCTGCTTGTCTGTAAGATGGAATACATGGTCTGCAAAATAGGAATCCCCAGCATAAACAACGGTATAGGTGTGTTTGGTAAAAGTAACCGTCTGTGTTTGTGCCTGTCCCTGTTCTGTGCCGGCTTCTCCTTCTGCACCGCCATCAACGGTAACTTCCATGGTAACTGTTTCGGTTGCTACATCATAAGAAAAAAGTCCTTCTTTGTTTTCACGGATGAGTTTCTTTAATTGGTTTAGGTTGATGTTTTTATAGTCATCCTGGCTGGCACAAAATTGTGAAATCAGCAGATTGGCATTGACGGCGATGCTGTATGTATAGGGATCATTGATGGATGCAGTATCACCTTGTGGAAGACGGGAAATTGCTGCATGGATTTCTGCCAGAATGTCTTCATGGCTTTCTTCTAACACTTCAACGATGGCATCACGGGAAGCACGGATGTTTTCACTGATCATAGAGTTGCTGTTTAGCACATCGCTTTGTTCGGTCAGACTTCCAAAGATCAGACCAGGGAGCATCACAATAAATAAAACCGGAAGCAGCAGTATGGCGAGAATAACAAGGAGAATTTTAGCGAACTGATTCCGGTTGGCGATGACTGCTCCAATCGCTGCTGAAAAAGGCCCGCCAAGGGCTGCACCATATCCTGCTTTGGAGAAAGTGGCTGCTGTTTTTAAGGACTTTAGGTGAGAAATGGTACTGGAGCCTACATCCATTGCTTCGTCAAGTCCAGAGCGTTCTGTATCCATCACTAAATCCGATCCTTTCTTGGAGGAGTAGGAGGAAGCTTTTGGACAATGGATTCGTTGTAGGCTATCTTTCCATCGCCAGCATCATAAGGAATTTTGGATACCGTATTTTCAGCATACTGTTTGTACCAGGTAGCTCCGTCTACAGATTGAACAGTTTCATAGGTTCCCTGGGTAGGAGCCGTATATTGATCGGCATGGTACATAGCAAATTCCCGGCTGTCTCCATTGGAACCGGACTCAACTCCTGTTATCCTGCCGCCGCCGATTTCAACATTGGTATAGGAATGATCTGTTTTATCTTCATTTTGAATTCCCATGTAAGATTGAAATGCAGAAACAGCTCCATCACCTTTGATCGAGCCAACTTGACCATAGTTTCCTTGAGCAATATTGCTGATAACGTTATTGGCAAAATCTCCGCCCTTTTCAAGGGAAGACTGATAGAGTGCATTTCCGATACTTGGTCCTTCGGTATATCCGGTGGCTGCATTTACCGCAGAACGCTCTGTCTGCCTTCCAACGGCTCCGGCTAATCCTCCGGAAAGGAAAGAACTTTGTACTGCAGCGCTTCCGGGAGAGGAAGAATGGGAACTACTATGGCTTCCACCTCCATGCCCTCGAAAGGAACTTGCAAGACCTCTTCCGGCGATTAAAAGTTCAGCCATCATATTTCCACCAGTATTTCCAACATTGACTCCCAGACTTGCCATAAAGCTGTCAATCTTTTGAGAAACCTTCAAAAAAGCAATGGCACACAGAAACCAGATAAAGACATTACCGGTGACCGTTTCTTTTCCCTGTGCATCTACAGCTTGCTGTACCTCTGCTTCTGTAAGTTCAGCGGCAAAGACCGGCATGGAAGTTACAAGAATCAGACAAGAAATCAATAGCAGGCTGCAGAGCAGTGTTTTCTTATGTTTCATAATCTCCTCCTTCCTAGAGTGATAAAGGGTTTGCAAGGAATGTTCCGACCATGGAAGTAAACAGTCGCAAACACCAGGCGTTCATTAAAAGCAAAAAGAACTGTCCGCCGAGCATACGGCACCAGCTCTTAAAAACATTTCCGGTAGCCTGGGAAGCACCCGTGGAAAACGCAACAGGTGCGGTGTAGACCAGAACTCCAAGCAGTATGTAACGTTCCGCAGCTTCAAAAAGCAGCTTGATGTAATTCCAGGCAAGGATCAGTACCAGTATGAGGGCAACAATGGCAACAGCACCGTTGGCACATACCCCCAGGATTACTGTGATCACAGAGTTGAATTTGGCAAATTCCAGTGGTGGAAGATCTTCAGTCAGAATCCAGCTATACGGTGTTCCTGCAATATTCAATAGAAGATCCACGATGTCCTTGGCATAGAATGTCAGGAAAAGGAACATAAATGTCCGCAGTGATAATTTGATTGGATCTTCAGCGTCAATCCCTGTTCCCATAAAATAATTCTTAAAAAGCTGCCAAACCCAGTTTAATAGGATGAGTCCGATAGCAAGTGCCAGAAAAATCTGGTACATTGTTTCCGCTGCTGGAAAATACCGGAGAAAAGTATCCATGGAACATCCCAGTGCACCCAGAACAGAAGTAGTAATCAAATCCAGAATGTTCATGACCTGTTCGGCAATCCATTCTACAATTCCGTCAAGTATTCCCATGACAGAGCCACCTCCTTATCTGCATTATCCATTCCACTGCCCGCCGGCAAAGAACGGAGTGATGTAAGCCATGATAAATCCAAGACCATTGAGAATAGCCCATGTAATGATGATTCGTTTGAGCCATGCCCTGGATTCATCCACGGTTTTTCCGGATTTGGAAAAATTCATCAAAAGCAAAGCAACCGATGCAGTTACAACAGCCGCAATGGTGGAAATCAGGATAATCTGGTTATATACGTCTTTCATGATTTCTGAAGCTTTGTCCCAGATGGTAGCAGCCATAACTGGTTGTACATTACAGGCAATCAGAGTGAAGACAAGGAAGGCAGTATAGAGATATTTTCCATAGTTCCGATGATGTTTCATGCCCGGTGGGGCTTCTTTGTGTACATGGTTTTTCAAGTAAATGAACCTCCTTCATAAAAAGAGGGCAAAGTGAGATCTTTCACTTTGCCCTGGCTTATAGTTTTCCTGCCTCATAAAAGCTTCAGTCCGGTCAATACGGAGGAACGCTTATTCCATATTTAGTTGTGATACTCCTTTCCATGCACTAAAAAACGCAGCTTGCACCAGAGAAGAGGCATTCCCTGGAAAGCTGCGTTTCGCTACATATAATTTTGACAGTATCATTTTAACATGGGTAGATTTTCCTGTAAATCGCAGAAGTGTGCCAAGTTGGGACATCTGTATGAAAGAGTTAAGACAGTGAAATTCCAATTAGACGAAAAAAAGTGCAATTGAAACAATATATATGGAAAGTTATAGGAAAATGTGAAATTATAAAATTAAAAGAAGGCAATGCTAGTTAGGGGTGAGTGGGAAAGGTGTATACTATTTATTTAACAACAGAATGTAATTTTCAATGTACCTATTGTTATGAAGAATATACAAAATGTCTTATTCTTGATAAAGAAATGTTAAAAGATATTCTTGATTTTATTATTGATCTTGAATCAAATAAAGATAGTGATGCTTTTGCAGTGAATTTTATGGGAGGAGAACCTTTATTAAAGAAGGAATTGATTTACCAAGCAGTAAATTATATCAAAGAAAAGTGTAAAAAGAAGGTCCTATATTATATAACCACTAATGGATCATTACTTAACGAAGAAATGATTTCTTGGATGAAAGAAAATGACTTTTTTGTGCGGATAAGTATTGATGGAAATAAGGAAACACATAAAAAAAATAGATTACAAAAAGACGGTAATAGTGCTTATGCTACTATTATGCAAAACTTAAAATTTATAAAAAAAAGTGGTTTGAAGTATACAATACGAATGACTGTGGCAAACAATACATTAGATCAAATATACGATAATGTGATATATTTTCAGACACTTGGATTTGACAAGTTGAGTATAGTTTTAGATATTAATATGCAATTCGGAAAAACTGAAGAGGATATATTTAGAAAACAAATGAAAAAGATTGCGAGTTATTATTTGAATACGGTTGATGATAATCCTAATCTTTCAATTGATTTGATTAATGGGAAGATGTTTGGCCTATTAACAGAATCAGATAAGGGGTTTACTATGTGTGGAGCTGGTTTGACATCATTTTGTATAATGCCGGATGGAAATATATATCCATGTGCTTATGTGACCAACGATGAAGCATTTAAAATTGGAAATATCAAAAACGGGATTGATATAGAATTGGCACAAAATCTTCCTAGAGAATTATTTCGGAAAGAATTTAGAGATTGCTTGGAATGTACGGTAAAAAATATGTGTCATTCGATGAAATGTGGATATATGAATTATATAAAAAGTGGATTTATTAATGTCCCAGCAGAAATAATTTGTAGACAAGAGAAGCTGATATATCCTATTTTGAAAGATGTATTATATGAGCTAGGTAAAAAGAATATACTTATTAGACAAAAGATTTTAGGAAAACAAGTAGAACTTATTGAAAGGGATGAGAAACTTGGTGAACTAGGTTTAAAAATAAAGAATTTATTATAGGTATGGAGAATACTAGGAGTAATGTGAAATGTATACATTAACGTTAGAGATTACAAAAAGATGCAATTTGAAGTGTAGATATTGTTATGTGCAAAAAAATGAAGATATGATGCAATTGGATGTAGGATACAAGTCTATAGATATATCACTAAGGCAAGCTAAAAAAACCAATGATAAAACATTATTGATATATTTTATTGGAGGTGAACCATTGCTAAAATATGACAGTATAAAAAAATATTGTGAATATGCAAAAGAGAAGGCTGAAAAGTGTGGAGTTAAAGTTAAATTTAGCATTACAAGCAATGGTATATTATTTAATGAAGATATATTGGATTATTTTATCGCAAATAAATTCGCATTAAAAATAAGCTTGGATGGGATGGAAGAAGTACATAATCGAAATAGGTGTTATGAAAATGGTAAAGGGAGCTATGAAGCAGTTTATAAAAATATAAATAAGTTGAAAAAGTATGAATACGAAACTGGTGTATCTGTCAGTATAGCACAAGTAGTATGTCCAAACACATGTAACCAATTATTCGATTCAGTAAGATTTATTAAAAATATGGGATTCAGTGTACTTGAAACTTCAATAAATGTATATGAAGATTGGAGTGAAAAGTCGATTGAACAATTAAAGAATCAAATAAAAGAAGCATTTTATTGGTATAAGGATATTAAAGGTAGTGGAAGTAAATTTTACTGGAATTTTATAGAAGCTCGTATTAGAGCTTATGCAAATAGTAGTTGTTTTTACCGTTGTAGAGCAGGTATAAATTCTCTTTTTGTAAATGAATATGGGGAATTTTTTCCTTGTACAGAAGTAGATGAAAATGTAAAGATAGGGGATTTTCAACAAGGAATCGATATCAAAAAAGCCAGGAAACTATTAGAAATAAAAGATAGTGAAAATCAAGATTGCTTAGAATGCAGGGAATATAAGCAGTGTACGGCCTGTAAATGTATTATGGTAAATTATGATTTGCATAGAGATTTTTATAAAGTTCCGTTAATTGAGTGTGAAATAACAAAAATGTTATATGAAATATTGCGAAAGAATTTTTCTGAAAAACAATTTGATATTTTAAGGATATCTTCTTAAAAATAGGTTAATAGGCTAAATAAAAGGCTTATTACATAGAGTAAATTAAGAAAGGAGGAATAAGGCATGAATAAAGAGATTGAAAAATTATCTGAGGAAAGCACAGAAACAAGGGAATTTACAGAAGATGAAATTAATGTCTATGGTCTGTGCGATACACATGCAAAAACAGCATGTGCAGTAGATTGCCACGATGGTTCAGCGTTTTGGACAACAATATTTTAGAAAGGAAATCGAAACTATGAAAAAAGAAATTATTGAAGAATCAAAGGAATTACCAGAATTAACAGAAGAAGAGGTGAACATTTTTTGTTCATGTGACACACAGTTGAAAATTCATTGCCATCATGATTGCATTACACAAAATGCATGGATTTCTCATGATAAGTAAGAAATGATGCACATATTATAATCAAGTGATAAAATACTAGAAAATCGAGAAGGTATGGATTTAGTATTCATATTTTCTCGATTATTTAAATGGTTTTGTATTAGCATAGAGGAGGTAAGTCATTTGAATGTGAAAAATAAGAAGATAGAGAAATCAATGCTTAGAATAATTGCGAGGAAAAATACCTTTGATAATAAATTAACTTTTGGTGCCATAGTACTAACTATTATTATAGCAATTAGTTTGATTACAGGACTTTTTTTGATTCAAATTGGAAATAGGACTGCAGAACAAAAAGTTTTGTCGCAAATGCAGCAAGTATCTATTGCAAATTTAACTACCTCAAAAATAGAAGAATTACAAAAAAATAAATTGATTGAGGAATTAGTCCCTTACAAAAGTGGTTTTGAAATTTTAATAGATAATAAAAAGATTCAGGCTGTTTATATGCCCAATAATACAGAGGTAATACACACGTATAGAATTTTAAAAGGTAATGCACCAATAGATAAAAATGAAGTAGTAATAAATGAAAATCTCCTACAACTTCTGAATAAAGAGATTGGCGATGAATTAGAAGTTTCAAATAATGATGGTATTTTTGAAAAATTTATAATTACTGGAATTTGTGAAAATGTAAGTAGCACAGGAAGCTTTTTTTATGTTTCGCAAAGATATGCAGAGGAAGGAAAACTATTTACAGAAATTCCATACATGGCACTCATTAGAATTAATAATGCGGAAATAATGAATATAGTTGAATTTGAAAATACTATATATGATATGGCGGATAAGTATGATATTGATAGAAAAGAGATTTATTTTAATAGTAAATTTTTGGGTTCTTTGGGAGACGAGTCTAGTTTTGGGATGACATTTATATATAGTTTTTTTATATTTGGTGTTAGTATAATTGTTATTTATAGTATTTTTTATTTATCGGTTTCAAATAGAGTTGTTCAAATAGGAAATTTGAGACTGATTGGAATGACTAAGAAACAGGTGAAATCGCTTATACGTATGGAAGGGGATATATGTAGTCTATTAGGAATTTCTATTGGTGTAGTAGTTGGACTTTGTTTTGCCATATTTATAGAACCTAACGGCGTGAATATTGTAAATATAAGTATCGTATGCACAATTATAATGATAATAGGGTATTTAGTTGTTCGAATATCTATATTAACTCCTTCAAGAATTGCTAGTAGTATAACACCGATAGAAAATGTGAAATTTTTGTCTTTTCAAGATGGTAAGAGCTTTAGTTCAAAATCATATAGTCATCTTACAGCATTTACACTTGCCAAAAAAAATATATATAGAGAACGTAAAAAGAAATTTTTGATATTAGTTTCGCTAGTTATTAGTGGAGTGCTTTTTGTTGTCGGAGTGACATTTCTTAATTCATGGAGTGAAGAAGAATTTGCACGTCAAGGAAATTTAGAACAAGGAGAATTTTATATAGGGATTAATCATAATACTTTAATTAATGGAAAGCCGTATGGAATTTCAGAATATCAGATAAAAACTCCTTTTTCTGATGAGCTGATTAAAAATATAGCTGATATACCTAATGTAAAAAATATATTAATTGAAAAAAGAACGGCGGGTATAATAGAATATGCAGGAGAAGATATGGAAATACCAATAATTCCCATAACAGAAGAAAATAAAGCGGAAGTGTTGGATAGTCTTGACGATCAATGGACATATGAAGAGTTGGTAGAAAAAAATGGTATGATAATATTAGGAACCGATGTCCAAAAGGATGTGTATCATAATTGTCCTATTAAAGGAGAAAATTTAACTTTTAGATGGTTTGATGGACAGGAACATTCGGATAATATAATAATTGCTGGAACATCTGAAAAAAGTTTTAATGAAGGATTTTATTTAACACCAGAAACAATAAAAAAATTTTGGGGAGATATGGATATTACAGCTTCAATAATTCTCAGTGTTTCTGATTATAAAATGAATGGTGATGCTGTTACTCAAAAATTAGAAAAGATTTTATTGAATCATCCAGATTTGGTAATGCAAACACTTAAAGAAACACTAAAGGAAAATGCAGATATTATAGAGAAAACACGTATGCAAATTTTAGGGGTGTCATTTTTCATAATTATATTTAGTTGGTTAAATTTAATTTGTATATCTATGTCTTCTATTGCTACCAGACGCAGAGAGTTTGCCATGTTAGAAGCTATCGGAATGACTAAGAAACAGTTAAAAAAAATGATTATGTATGAAAATATTCTTTTGATAATACTTAGTATCGCAGTAACATTAATATTAGGAAATGGATTGGGATATGTTCTTGTGGAGGCATTAAGTAAGAATGGACTTTCATATTTTGTTTATCAATTACCATGTCCACATATTATAATATATATATTACTAGTATTATGTGTAACTATATGTATGGTTAATGCTATTTTGAAACTTCAAAGGAAAGTGTCATTGGTTGAAAGAATAAAAATAGATTGAAAATATGAGTTTGTATAATATATAATTATCCAAAATTGATATATATACTTAAGGTGAGCAGTTCAACACTACTCACCTTTGGAAATGAAGAAATCTCTTTAAATATTCTGTTTAATAATCCTTGTAATGATCCCCACTGCAACATTCCGATCTTCGTCAATATGTGTCACAACAAAGGACACCTTATCTTTCTTTCCAACGGTGCGGCTGTCGTAGCAACTGTGAGCAATGGCGTTGACACCCAGTTCTAACCGGACGAAAACTGTTCCTTTGTGGATATCTTCCACCGTTCCGGCATATTTTCCCTGTACCCGACAATTTTTCAGATTTTCTTTGCTGGTGTTTCCTTCCACGCTTTTTACATCTGCATGGATGGAGAGCGTTTCCGGGGAATCTCCCTGGATAGTTAAGATCCGGACCAGAATATGTTCCCCTACCTGGAATCGTTCCCTGGCATCACCCAGCCAGTCAAAAGACAGATCTCTTGCAAGGATGGAAGTTTCTACACCAAAGATTTCTGCCCGGACTACTTTTTCAGCAACGGCAATGACTCTGGCCTGCACAATACGGTCTTCATAAATTTTTGTCTGCCCGGAAGAGTCCTGATCAAAATAGAAAATCTGACGTTTCTTCAGCATAGCATCTTTCCGGCTGGCAACGATGCTTCTGGATTTGGTATCCAGTCCTTTGATTACAAAGTCGATTTCACAACCAAGCATATTATTAAGGACTTTGTTCTGTCTAAGAGAGAGATCTCCGTAATCATGAGTTTCATCCTGGATTAGATTGATCATCATTTCCGAGATAGGGATGATTGCCCGATAATCCTTATAGTAAATAATTGCTATTAAGCTGCCAGCTTCGGTCTTTTCAATACCTCCTAGAATGCCAGTGAGAATTTTCCGGGTACGATAGGCATTTTGGATGTCATGCCAGATTAAATCCGCTTTTGATTGAGCAGTTTCTAATACAGTATCGGAGTCAAGGGTTAAAATAGGGGTGTTCAGGTTCATTGTTTCGTTTGCCATAAATGTTATCTCCTTTCAAAATGTGTTATGACATGATGGAATCTTTATCTAAAGGAACCATGCCAGAGTCGGGGGAATCTTCTATAAAATTTTCCTGAAGGAAATCCTCCATAAAATCATCGGGAGTAGGTTCCTGATAAACGGGTTCGGATGTAAAATGTGGTTTCTGTTTTGCTATTGATGCAGAAGATGGACGGCGTTTCCTTTTGGATGATCCGGATGAGGACTGTGGTCGATAATCTGTTTCTTCCGAGGAACCATTTTTGCGCCATTCAGGTATGTGTTCCGATGCTTTTCTTGGTGTCAGCTTTTGGGCATCTGGATGCAGGGTATAATCGTACTTTTCTACTTTTAGGACTTTTTGTCCACGTAGGATAACCAAAGCAGTATCAAGCGGGAGCCGCAAGATTTCATCTGGGGTTAAGAGTTTCCGTTTGCCGATAGATTTTGTCTGCCGGTATTCCGGTGTATAGTCAGATACCCGCCAGCTATTGAGCTGCTTAGCTTCGCTGCTTACCCCTACGGTTACATCGCCGCTGCGGTTACTGATAAAGGTAGCAGTAACTTCATCTGTGCAGCCCAAAAAGAGCTGGGTGTCACAGTTGCCGATAATTTCCTGCCATTGGTTATAAGGATAGCGGTTCTGCATCTGGGGTAAATTCTGAAAGATGCAGGAAATGCTGAGATTCCGGCTTCGGATTACACTGATCTTCTTATTCAATTCCAGGATAGCTCCGGTGTTAGCAAGCTCATCAGCCAGTATATGTACAGCAACAGGAAGTTTTCCTTCTTCTCCATATTTATCTGCATAACGGACCAGTTTGATGAAGATGAAGGTCATAAACAGGGAAGATAAAAAATCGAAGGTGCTGTCCTGGTCTGAGGTAATGCAAAAGTAAGCACATTTCTGTTTCCCTGGAAGTGTCAGATCAATCTCATCATAAGAGGTAATCTGCCGAATGAGTTTATTCTGAAATACCTGAAGTCTGGCACCCAATCCGATAATAACTCCGCTTCGCACGGTATCACTGGCTTGTTTGTAGATGCAGTAAGGAACTTTTGCTGGATGGGACACTGGGAGCAGATCAAAAAGACTGTTCAGCTCCTTTTCGGAACTCATAGTCAGCAGCTTATAAACCTGTCCAATATTTCTGGCTTCCGGCGGAAAGCCCTGATCCACATAGAGAACCAGGGCTTTTAGCAGGTTCATCTCCGCATTATCCCAGAAATGATCTCCTTTTCCGGAACCTGTATTCTGGATAATGACATCTGCAAATACTTGAGCCATCGTTTCCTGTCCATTGATTTCACCCAGACAATTCCAACTATCGGAGTTTTCCGGATTGACCAGATTAAATGCTTTTACTACATAGCCCTCGTTTTCCAGATAAGCAGACATGCTTTCATAGAGTTCGCTTTTGGGATCGGTAATGATTAAACTTTCCCCGGAAGCGTTGTTGCCTTCCTGTCCTCTGGCGACACACTGGAAAATCATATTCCTGGCAAATGCCCTGGATTTCATGGAACCACTGGCACCATAAACGGCAATATTTTTATTCATTCGTGTCTTATATGGAAGACATACAGCTTTGCCATTTAATTTGCCTAAAATGGTTCCTTTATTTTTCTTTACATCTCCGGTCAGTTCCAAAACTTTCATCATTTCATCTGGAGTCATGAATCCGGATGTACCGTAGGTTCCTTTTGTAGAGTAATTTAAGTTCCGGTCATGGTCACTAATCTCCCCGTTTCTGTCATATCCCATACGCATAAGTAAAAAAGTAAGAAGCCCCAAGAGAACCAGGCAAAGAAAAATCCCATACAAATTGTATGGGAAATCGATAAGGGCAGTATGAAAGCAGACCAATGGGTGTAAAGAAGCTGCTTGCGGATAGGTTCCGTTGCCGGCAAAGTTTCCGGCAGAAGTCCATTCCTGATAGTTTTTAATAAATTGTGCTGCGTATCCTCCGGCATACAGAGTGCAGACGCTTATGGGAAGCAAAAACAGGAACTTCCACCATTTACGGTTCATTGAAAAACCTCCTTTTAAACTTTTGAAAATCAATGCTGGAGAAGTGTATATCTGCAGTCAGGTATTTTTTCAGGCAGGGAAGCTGAAAGTCAAAGCAAATCAGGTTCCCGGATAGCCCATATATATTTAATCCAGTATTGAAGCGGTTGATACGCTGCATGTCAAAATCATACGCAAGCAAAATAGGCTTTTCCTGGCTGTCTATTCCATCATGTTCAATTGGCAGATCCTCACGCTGGGGAAAACAGTCGGACAGTAGTAGTTGATTGAGCTGCATCATACGCTGGGGTTGTACCAATAAACGGAGCAGGTATTCTCCGTAGCTGTTATTGGGGAGGAAATAGAAGTGTTCATACGCAGTATCCAGCATGAACAGTGTTTTTTTGTATCCCCCGGTACTGGTAAGGAGTCGGAAAGCCATATCCATATCACTGCCAGTCATGATGGCATAAACGGTAGGTGGGCCATGGTAAGGAAGTCCTTGAAGATAGTGCTGCAAAAAAGCATTGAGTCGGACTTCCGTTTTGTATTCCCATTTTAGAAGTGTATTTCCGGTATTATAAACAGCATAGACACAGTGAGGAGCCATCAGGATTCCTATACAACGGGAATTTTTGATTTTTGTAGTGGCTGCTCCAAGATTTTTTATTTCCCTGGAAGAGTAAAACAGAGGAAGGCTTCGCACAGGAAACGTAGCCGCTTCGCCGGATTCAGAAAAAAGCAGCGGCTTTTCATCTGGAAAGAATGGGATTCCGGCATGAGAAAGCGTCAAATAGGTTTCTGCTTTTTGATGAAGTCGCAGCCGTCTTGGTAATTCGCTACGTATGAGGTTGGTTTCTGCATTTCCGGTTAAATAGTTTTGAAAACGACAGGGATTTTGCGAAAGCAGCAGTTCTTTTGCCCGTTTGGTAAGGCGATAACCTCGTAGGCCATCTTTATAGTGTGTTCTTATAAGCTTACTCTGCTTTAAATCTGTAACCACCTTCTCTGCATAGGAATCACTCTCAATCAATCTGTTAAGCTGTCCGGAAGGGAATTCCCCACATAGTCCAACCATTTCTAAAAGCTGATATTTTATAGAATCGGTTTTTATCAAATAAGCATCACCTCAGTTCGATTTTTACCTATGACAGCCTATACTTGGGTAAAGTAAGGGCGGTATTAAGCATAAAAAATGCAGAGAATATGGCTTCTTTGCAGAAAAATTACCTATATCGGAAAAAGAAAGAAAAATATCAGGAAATTTCCGATATGGTTTTGATAGACGATTTTCTATTTTTCAGCCAGCCAGGAAAGATTTCCGGTTTCATTACAAAGATAACGGTGTGATCGTAATTCCCCAGTTCTGTAGTGTGATAGGAGTCGCAAAAGAGTCCCGTATCATCAACCAGAACATAGGAAGCGATAGTATCTAAAATCTGTTTGAACTCCAAATTATCGTAATCACGTATTCGTTGTAAAGAAAGGCTCTGGTCATAAATTTGACTGAAACAGACCACACATCTTTTATATAACGGAATAGAATGTTCTGTCACATAAGTCTGCAAGGCAAGGTTTAATGGCTCATGTAGAAAAGCGGTGTTGGTTCGCAATTTACGTTTGGGCAGTAGCCCTGGCATGGTAATGGATAGAACACTATTTGAAAAAGAGATTTTGATTCTCTGCACATCCGCAGCCTGTTTCAGATAGTCTTTCTTTCCAGTATCAGTTGTGGTATATACCAGATTTCTGAGCTGGCAGGCAATCCTTTCAGAACGTAGGGCAGCACTGATACTCAGCTCTTCGTATTTGTCGGCATACGCTTGAATATCTGTTGTTTTCAATGCAAAAATAGTGTTGTGAAGTTTTTGGACTTCATCATCAATGCTCTGTAAACGGTCAAAAACAGTTTTGGTGTTCATACATACCTCATTTCTTTGCATAATAGCTGACAGATCCGGTAGAGGAGTCTACAAGGCAAAAGGCAATCACGCCTGTGATATGAATTTTTGCAGCCTGTTCTTCCGTTTCTAATACTACCAGCCGTTTAGCATCGCTTTTTGTCTGGCTTTCCATGACATGATTGATAAGATATTCTTGTTCCTGGGGGACATAGAGGACTTCATACCACTCATCTTTAGAGAAAAAGTTCAGTTTTACAGGAAATTCACCGTCAGTATGGTACATAATGGCTGTTTTGAAGTCCAAAAGCACCCAAAAGGATGCAATCATGCCATAATCAGGATTGTTTGCAGATTCCTGGCTGTCGCAGAGAAGCCCGTTCTCCTTATCATAGATAATGCGTTTTTGTTTTACCAGACTTGTGATCAGAGATTTGATAGACTCTCTGTTTTTGGAAAAGAGCCGTAAGACCTGTTCATATTGCAGCGAATGGTAAGTTGTAATGAACCGGAGCAGTTGGGCACCTTCCCCTTGATAGATTTCATTTCTTGTTTTCATGGTAATCTCCCTTCATTATATAAATAGGAAGTTTTACTTACACTGTACGCACAGAATACGTTTTATTTTAGGGGAAGTACGCTGTACGTACTGTGTAAGTATTGGCTACTGTCAGCGAAAGGTTTACGGGTACAAAAAAAGCACCAATTAAGGTGCCGGTAAAAAATAGGAATACTATAAGCAATATCAATTGTAACATGGGTAAGATAACCCTTCAATCGCAGAAGTGTGCCAAGTTGAAGTAAAATATAAGAAGTAAATGTGCCAAATAGAAAAAAAAAAGTGCATTTTAAACAAAAAATATGGGAAGTATATAGGAACTATGGTAATGTGGGAAAAACAAAAATTTATAATGAAATGATATATGAAATTTTGATAAAGAGGTATTTATGGAACTATTACGGTTTGTGTATAAAAATTTTTGTGAAAATAAAAGGCTTTTAATTTTTATAATTATGGGGAATTTCCTGACTTTTGTATTAGCATTAGTTGTTCCGTATTTGAACGGTTTTTACTTTAATATAGTGATATATACACCAAGTAAAGAAAAAATAATTAAATTTGGTTGTTTAATAGTGGGGCTAGGGGTGATAACTACGATGTTGACATATTGTTTTAATATTTATAAAACTAAAGTTCAGTCCCAACTTGTATTTAAAACAATGAATGAAATTATAAGGTGTGTACAATATTCCGACTATAGCGAAAGTAGTAAATTTAATCCATCTTATTTACATCAAAAGATCAATATTGATGCAAATAAAATATGGTCTTTTGTTTTTGATAATATTATAAGTAGTGTATTTCAGAGTTTAACTATAATTGGGGTAATAATAGCAATTGGAAAAATAAATAAAAAAATATTTTTACTTATAATGTTCATAGTTCCAGCTTACATACTTAGTTATTATTATTTAAAAAAACCGTTGTATGAGCAAAGTACTAGATATAAAGAAGAACAGTCTGCATATTACAAGCATATTAATGAACAATTTGAATTTATAAAAAAAATAAAGTTATGGGCTGATTATAAAAATAAGGAAAACAAAAGAAGAAGAGAGTTTGGGAAATATTTAGAAGAATTCATGAAGTATACTAAGCTTTCATATTTTTACAATTCTTTAGAGAGTATCATTACGCTTGTTTTTAAATCAACAGCATTAATAGTTGGTGGTATTGAGATGATTTCTGGAAACTTAACATTAGGAGAGTTTTTGATAATTTCATCATATTTTGGAATGCTGATACAGAGTATTAAATTTTTCTTTTCCTTTGGGCAAGTATACCAAGATGCAAAAAATTCTTTTGATTGGATTACAAAAATAAAAAATTTGGAGAAGGAGCAGTACGGAACAAAAATAGTTAATCAAAAGATTAATAGAGTTAAAATTAGTAGATTAGAATTCAGTTATGATAATAAAAAAATTTTAACAAATTATAATGAAGAATTTATGGAAGGAATTAATCTGATCATGGGAGCGAATGGTAGCGGAAAATCAACCCTTTTATATCTTTTGTGTGGTTTATTACACACTAAAAAGAAGGGAAACATTGAGTTTAATAATATTCCTATTTCAGAAGTAGAAATTGAATCCTTGAGAAAAAATAAAATATCTATATATATACAAAATCAAAATGAAATGGATATAACGGTAAAAGAGATGTTAGCAGAACGTTTTGATATAGGTGCTCTTGAAATATTGATAAAACAGTATCATTTAGAAAATATATATTTGACGAATCAATTTAATATTTTGCATTATTTAGATAGAGCATTTCATGAATTATCGGGTGGGGAAATGCAAAGAATTCAACTGTTACCAGTATTATTAAAAAATACAGATATTATGATTTTGGATGAACCAACATCTGATTTAGATATGAAAACAAAGGAAATATTATCAGAGATTCTTTGGGAGTTAGGAAGGGAAAGGATAATTTTTATAGTAACTCATGAAAGAAATCTTTTTGAAAGATTTTCTGATATAAAAACTATTTATCTAAAATAAAAGAAAGGAGAACTCAGTAGTTAATATCAAAGGAGGTAAGTATATGTTTTACGATAATATAAGTTTAACTAATAAGGAAAAACTATTAAAGAGTATTCCTAAATTTGAGGAAGAAAGAATATTTTATTTCCGACATGAAAAAGGTAATAAAAAAAGTTTTGCTATTGTAAACGGAAAGACTCAAGAAATGGTTATGAATGGAGAAGCATGGGAAATACTTAAGCTATGCAATGGAGAAAGGATAGTAGAACAAATCAAAGAAGATTTTGCAACAAGATATTCATATATGAATCCTACGGCTGATTTTCTTAAAGATGTTGTGGTTACATTGTTTGCATTTGATAAATTATGGGCTTTGTCATGGGGAAAGGGAGGATCACCATTTATGGTAAACGGAACTATAAAATTAAATGAAAAATATGATTTGATTTGGGCAACTGAAGATGACATTAGGGAAATATTTGCTGCATATAAAATGTATGCAGATAATACAGAATATACATATCATAATTGCCCAGCAAATAGGAATAAAGGATTGAGTGATTACCAAAAAGAAACTGTACTAAGGAGCAAGATGTTTTATTATAAAGAGGATTTTTTTGTGTTAAAAGATAGAGAAGGAAATGTAATGGGAATAACATCTATATCCAATAATCACCCAGAAACGGATATATTAGAAATTACAACATTATTAGTTCCAGAAGAAATATTGGAACAAGTACTTATAGGGTGTGAACAACTATTGAAGAGTTTGTATCCATTTAATATTTCTAAGTTGAGAATTAAAACGATAGGTTCAGATTTAGAAATGTTGGAAAAGCAGTTGTTTAATTGTGGGTTTAAAAAGGTTTCACAGTTAATGGATGAGTATGGAAAAGGAAATGACTTAATTATTTATGATTGGACAGTATGAGCATTAGAGAGGTATATATATGAATAGAAATATAGACTTTACAGTAGGACCATATCAGTTAGCTTTAGATATAACAAACAAATGTAATTTAAGATGTTTGCATTGTTACAATGCAAGTGGTGAAAACAGAGTAATGGAACATGAATTATCTGATGATGAGGTGATTAAATTTGTTAAAGATATTTTGCCTATGAAATTGTTGAATTTTTGTTTTTGTGGCGGAGAAACATTATTGAGAAAAGAACTTATCTGCAAATGTATAAAAATGTTAAGTAATTGCGGAGTCAGGACAGCAATAGTAACCAATGGCATTTTGGCATCAGAAAGTGTTATACGAGATTTATATCATTCGGGATTGAATAGCATACAGTTTAGCGTAGATGGTGCTAAAGCGGAGAGCCATGATAAATTAAGAAATAAGACAGGCGTTTATGACAGCGTGTTTAGAGCCATAGATATTGTTAGAAAGTATGATATGGAAATGTCGATTGCATTTACACCAACATCATTTAACATAGAGGAGTTGGAAGAATTACATACAAAATTAGAGTCAATGTCTTTTAATAATAAAATTGAGTTACGTGTACAGCCACTTATGCCATTAGGACGTGGGAATAAAAATTTAGAGAATATTTGTCCTACAGATATTCAATATAGAAAATTGGTAAACACAATTAATACGATTAATGCACGTAACCCAAGTATTAAAATTGTATGGGGAGATCCTGTTGATCATTTAATACGTTTTCCGGAACATACAGAACTACCGATGTATTATATAAGTATTCGTGCAAATGGAGATATTGTTACAAGCCCTTACCTGCCATTAGTTGTTGGAAACATCAGAAATCATAGTATTGAAGAGTACTGGAATGGTGGTTTATATGAATTATGGAAGAAAAAGATTCCTTGTTATATGGCAGCATTTATTAAATCAGTTGGAGACATGGGGAGAATCACAGAAAAATTTCCTGCTACGTTCATGGATGATATTTACATTGATATGTTAGAAAAGGATTTGGATGATTTGAGTCTTTTACCCAATAATTGAGATATATGATAGAGTGTTTTATCATACGTGAGTATTTTGATAAAACAAATATTTATGAAAGGAGGAAACCGTATGGGCGAGGATATGAATGGATATCAGCCACCGGTAGTGGAAGGTTTGGATGGTGATGACAGTAGTGGAGTTTCAACTTATGGTACAGAATGGGTATGGGAAACATATTATGTTACCTATGTTAACGGAGCTGTAGCTGGAGATACGGTTATCATTACAATTAATATTTAAGCCTAAACTATGGTAGCATTGAGGATTTTAGTATTTTTAAATACTAAAATCCTCTCTTAAATTATTTAAAGGAGCATTCTAATAGTGGAAGATATTATTTTAAAATGTGAAAGAATCGAAAAAAAGTATAGTAAAACAAAAGCTTTAGATAATATAAATTTATCAATATATACAGGCCATATTTATGCACTGATTGGAGAGAATGGTGCTGGAAAAACAACTCTCATGAGAATTATATCGGGACTTATTGGATCTGATAATGGAAAAATGGAGTTAAAAAGCAAAAATATAGGTGCTTTGATAGAAAAACCAGCGTTTTATCCGGGGCTTACGGCAAAAGAAAATATAAAAATTATAAGTTTGATGAGAAGCACTTTGATAGAAAAAGAAATTGTGGAGCTTGCAATGAAATTTGGAATTTGGGAAAATCATAAAAAAGTAAAAAATTATTCACTAGGCATGAAGCAAAAATTAGGTATTATCCTTGCTTTAATTGGGAAACCACAATTATTGGTATTAGATGAGCCATTAAATGGGTTAGATCCTAAAAGTACTATTCAGATACGAAAACTTTTAAGTGATTTAAGAGAAAAAGGTATTACAATTTTAATTTCAAGCCACATATTAGATGAATTATTTAGGGTAGCCACAGATTATATTTTTATATCCCAAGGGACTATTAAGAAGAAGTTTACGTATGAGGAAATTGTTCATAAATATCCGGATAAGATGCCAGAAGAAATATATTTAGATATATTGGAGGAATGAGTATATGTTAGATGCTATCAGAAGCGAGCAATATAAAACACGCCACACAAAAATTTTTACTATACTCTGTGTGGGAGCATTAGTATTAGGAGTAATTACAGTTTATATGAATCATTCTATGTATATGGCGGGAAAGATAAAGGAGTTGTCAGGGGAAAATGCACTAAAAAGTGGTATGAGTAATATTAGTGTTGCAATAATCTTGTGTTCTATATTTTTGGATGTTAATTTAGGTAGCGAGTTTCAAAACAGAACATTACAATTAAGTGCATCTTTTGGCAATAATAGAAAAATAATTTTTGTCAGTAAAGGGATAGTTAATATTTTTTATAGTGTTATTTTATCTTTTTTATATCCAATGGTATTAACATGTGTAACAACCATGCTTTATGGATGGACGAATGATACTTTTTCATTTGGAATGATATTTTTAAAACTATTGGTTACTATTCTATTGGAAATTACTATATTTCTTATGTGTTTTGGAGTGGAATTTATAATGGAGGGATCCAAAGCTGGACTGTTATTTAATGTATTGGTAATAGGGATTGGTTTTCCTATATTACAATCATTAGGAGAAAAAATAAATCTTATTAAGAGAATTTTAGAAGTTACACCTATAGGTTATTTAGATGTTTGGGTAAAACAAGATATTGATATTAACTTTATTGCTAAAATATTGATAATTGTAGTAGTGTGGAGTATTTCTACATTGAGTTTATCGTATATAATATTTAAAAGACGTGATTTGAAGTGAAAGGGGTAATTATATGAAAAGGAAGGATAAGTTTACAGTAGTATCTATTATTGTAACGATAGTTTGTATACTTGTTAGTATAATATTTTTCTTTTTGGTTCCTAATAAAATATCAATTCAGTGGAGTGCAGCAGAACCCAGTAATATAGTTAGTAAGACATATATTTTTATTATGCCAATCATCTCTGTGCTTACCCTCAGCATAGGAAAAAAAATATTTAGGTTTGTTGTATATAAATATTTCCAAAGAGAAAATGAGAAATTTATTTCGTATTTGAACATGTATTTTAATATAGTTTTTTTGACATGTGAATTGTATGTTATTGCGTATGTTTATGGAGTCCGTTTAACTATTAGTTCGATAATACTTGCAGAAATAGTTATTGGGGCTGCTGTAGGAATAAAGATATTAAAAAGGAGATAATTTATGAAAGTTTTAATAGTTGCGTTACCACAAAAGATAAGTAAAAATCAATTTGAACCTTTGGAATTAGCACCGATGGCAATTTATCTTTTGGCTTCTATATTAATGAAAAATAAACATGAAGTAAGCATAATTGATCCTTGCGAATTTATCCAGTATGAACACAAGGGGGATATAGAGGAATTATGCGCTCAGTATATAATGAAAAAAATTTCTAGTAAAGATATACAGTTGATTGCGTTTTCAGTCAATTCTTTTAATTGGTCTAATACAAAGGTTATTATCCAACGAATAGCGGATAATTTTCCAGACGTTAAAATAGCATTGGGTGGGTTGCACCCATCAATATTTGATAAACATGTTTTAGAATCATCAGATGCCCATATAGTTATGCGTGGTGAGGGTGAAAAGATTATTGTGAATTTATGCAATGCTCTTGAGTATAATATGACATTAGAGGGTGTTAAAGGTATTACTTATAAACTGAATGGTAATGTGTTACGAAATGAAGATGAAATAGAACTAACAGTCGAAGAAATGGAAAATACACCGTATCCAGCATATGAATTATTACCTTCATCCAATCCATATACACAGTTGCCGGTAGAAACTTCTAGAGGGTGTCGTTTTAGTTGCGCTTTTTGTTCCATACCCCATAGGAGAAACTGGAGAGGTTTATCTGTTGAGCATGTAATTAAACGTGTTAAGCATGCACTGCAGTTTAAAGATAACATAAATAGAGGGACTAGATTACTATTCGTAGATGATTGTTTTACGGCAAATGGAGAAAGAGCTATTAATGTTTTTAAAAAGTTGCATCGTTTGTATGGTTATACCGAAAAGGTATTTATCGAAGCAAGAGTTACTGATATATTAAAGAATCAAATATTACAGAATATACCACTGCAAATGGTTTCATCTATGCAAATAGGTGTAGAATGTGGGTATAATGAAGGATTGAAAAAAATAAGAAAGGGGTTAACGGTAGAGCAACTTTTTAGTGCTTTAGAAATTTTAAAACAGTATCAATTTGATAAGCATTGTTTTCTTTCCTTTATTATAGGATTTCCATGGGAAACAATGGAAATGATCAATAAAACACTAGATACGATTGAATTAATATGTACAAAATATAAAATAGTGTGTAATTTGAATTGGTTATTATTGTTGCCTTCAGATTTATGGTGGGAAAAGGAAGATTTTAATATACATATTGAAGAAGATATGTTTGATAATTTATTATGGTATGCCAACAGTGATTATTTCTTTACAACACATCCGCTAATTAGCATGGAGGATATTATACAGGTTGAGAAGCGAATAGGGGCAATGCAAAGACAAGGAGGAACTGTAGCATATAGAAGAAGGATAGGAAATGAGGAAGATTATATAGAACCATCAGCATGCAGCGAATAAGGTGAAATTTTTTATATTAAGCTTTTATTTATTCAAGAACATAGAATTCTTAAGAATAGAAATATTCAAGGAACTCTATGTTCTTGCAATGGAGGGGGAAACGTTTTAACATGTTTAATTACTAAAAATGATAAGATGAAGAGTTAATCATCTTAAAGCACATTTAGAGAGAAATAAGTTTCCAAGTATTCTCGATGTTATAGTTTTGTAATTATTTAGTAGAACTCACTCAAGAAGTTATTAGTCTGTCTTTTTCTCGAACTTTTTGAGTTCTTCAATTTCTTTTTCTAATTTCTCAATTTTTTCTTTTAGCTCATTAGAAACACACTCATTCTTGTTTTTCTGAGGATCAATGCTTGAGAGAAAATCGGGAATAATACAAGCATCAAAAATGAAAAGAAAGGCAGTATATAATTGGATGATTAATTTAAGAGTGGGTTGATTGAAATCTGCAAGAGCCAGACAGGATGCAAACCATAAGCTGGCAAAAAAACTCATTTTCTTCAAATATTGTTTTCCGTGTTTATCAAGTATTAAAATCATTACTATGAATGCAAAACTTATAGCAAACCCTATTATTTGTAAAAAAAGTATAAACTCATTATCTGTCAAGTATTCTGACGAAATCAGAAGTACAAACATAAGAATGGTTATCCCCATCATGAATGGCCATTTTTTCAATGCATTGTACATTGCTTTTAATTGTTCTGCCACACTTTTAAATTCCTTAGGCATATCTAATTCTTTCACTCCGTTAGTCATTTGAAATAATAGGTAAAATTAGAGAAATCTCCCCTATTTTGTAAAGAAATTATTGGTTTTCAACTATCATATTATAGCAAATAAATATAAATAGAACAAGATGTGGTATTTGGAAACTTATAACTACTGTAAAAGGTACAATTGGGAAAATCAATTTTTATAGGCACTCATTTTAATATAGAGAATGAGTGCCTATATGGAAAATGTCGATTTTATTTTGGGAAAAACTTATTTAAAGTTTCCAGTGTCCCCTTTGCAGAAAATCCCCATAGTATGCTGCTAAGAGCGTTAATAGCAGCCTGCCTCCTTCGGTAGTACGTCCGGTAGGAGATACTGGGAACGTGCTTTTCCAACTCTTCCAGGATTTCCTCTGTGTTTTTCAGTTCATGGGGAGACAGAAAGGCGTAATATAATATCCAGTAATATTCTTCCCCATGTTTATGATTTTTCCGGAGCAGATCCACAGAAGAGAGAAGCAGCTTTATCATTTTGTTACTGCGGGCAATGCTTTTTGCCCATTCTTCAATCTGGCTGTCTCCCAGATCTGCTCCTGCAGCATAGATGGAATCTAGAAATTCGTCTACACTGGTGTTGTATTCCAGTTGGAATTGAATTTCCACCTGCCGGACAGCAACCATAAGGCTATAAGTAGAATCCCGGTAACAACGGAGCAGTTTATAGGTATCATGGTACAGCGGATTATTTTCTACTTCAGCAGAAACAGGGTGGTGATTTTTCTTTGCCATTATACAACCCCTCCTTTCAACAGAACTTCTGGGATTTCAGTGAAGGCAGGTAAGGTATGCTGCAGAGGCGGAGTATGCCCTGGGACGTTGGTGACGGCGGGATTTTCCGGTTTTAGTTTTAACTCAAACTGATAGGCGGCTTTCCCCCAGGGGCAGATAATACGTAGTGAATATAGATATATACTATCCTTGCAGGCTGATAAAGGAGATAATATATACTTTGTTTTGGGGCATCTACAACAAGAAATGCCTTGTATTTCCAGTATTTCAGCGACTTTGCGAACAATGGCTTTGATGTGTGATTCTGGAACGCAGGAGCCTTCCTGTGAAACGATGATTTGTTCGTCAGTAATAGATTCTGAAACGCATTCAGAATTGTTTTTAACAGGCAAGGTGTCTTCGGGTATATGTATTGGCAGTTGCATTTTCATGGCAACTTCCTCCTTATCAATCATGACATCACTGATATTAAACATAACGGACAGATAATTACGTAGATATACCATGCTGCCATGTTTCCCGGAATAGGAAATCAGTGTGATCATGTCGGTATCTTCAAGTTTTTTAAGCAGACGGGACACAGAAGATTTCGACTGTTTCCAACGTCTGGCAAGTTCCTGATAACTGAACAAGGGATTTCCAGTCTGATTGCGAAAATATACTACCGGACCGGCATCAGAGCCTTGCACAGATGGATCATTATAGACTGCATGAATCCAAAGATCCAAAAGAGCATCCATTTCCGAACATTTTCCTAGTCCGATTAGTTTATGAACATCTGCGATTGGAAAAAAGAAAAACCCGATGTCTTTTTTGCATGGGTAATTATAGGAAAGGGCAGTATTATCTTTTGGCCAGTCTTTGATCTTGTATTGGATAATCTTATTTTTTTCGTGTAGTGAGTAGGTTAGAAGGTTTTGCTCTACCAGGGTATCCAGTATGGATATGACCTGGTGCTGGAATTTTTGGCGGAAGTGAATCTGTAGTTCTTTAAGAGAACAGATCCATTCTCCAGGAACAACTTTGTAAGTAAGGTGTTCGATGTTCCGATAAGAGGAACTGTAATTTGCATAAGAACATAAAATGAGAAAATAAAAAAGACAGGAACCTCCGTTGGTACGGATGCTTCTGTCTTTCATAAGGGTTTGTATAAATTCCCGGTAAATCCGGCAGCGTGGAAAATCCACAATTTGTTTTAATTCTAATTGATAATTCACGATAAACCTCCATATAATATTGTAGTTGTAGTAAAATAATTGTAGACGAAAGATACTAAAATGTTTATAATATGCCCATAGGGGTGCTAAGTGGCATAGATTTGGCACAGTAAAATACCTGATATGGCATGAAAGCAACATGAAAATTAGGGTGGATATAAGGTGGACAGTTTGGAAAACCTTAGAGTTTTAGAGGGTTCCGAGGTTTTTTTCCGGGGTCTGCAACACCTCTATCCCCAGTTCAAATCTGGGTGGCACCTCTTAAAGCTCTTGATTTATTCAAGAGCTTTATTTGCGCACAAAATTCCGGTGCAAAATAGGTTTGGCTTGATCTGAAGGGGGGGCGAGCTGCATTGAAAGTTCTTAACAGTTTCGAGGTGCAGTGCCGGAAGAAATTTTGGATTTGACGAAGGAGAAGAATTGAAATGAAAGAGGACAGACAGGACCTGACCACAGGCTCTATCTGGGGGAAAATGCTGTTTTTTAGTATCCCTCTGGTGCTGACCAACTTTTTGCAGGTGTTGTTTAATATGGCGGATATCGCGGTTATTGGTCAGTTTGCGGGCTCTTTATCATTGGGGGCAGTGGGATCCACTACTACGCTTGTAACTCTTTTTACGGGCTTTCTGATCGGTATGGGCGGCGGTACCAATGTTCTGGTGGCAAGATTTTTCGGAGCGAAGGATAAAGAGAGTACGATCAAGACGATACATACGGCTCTTTTGGTAAGTATGGCTGCGGGGATGATCGTACTGATCTTTGGACTGCTCTTTTCAAAAGGAATTCTGGAGCTGTTGAATACCAAGGAAGAACTTCTGGATGGTGCAGTACTGTATATAAGGATCTATTTTCTGGGAATGCCGGCAATGGCTCTTTATAATTTTGGTAATGCGGTGTGCAGTGCTTTTGGAGATACGAAGAAGCCTTTGTATTATCTGGGTGCAGCTGGCATTGTAAATATAGTATTGAATCTGTTTTTTGTAATTGTCTGTAAAATGGATGTGGCAGGTGTTGCAGCTGCGAGTATTATTTCCCAGTATTTATCTGCGTTTCTGATCCTCCGGGCTCTGGTAAAAGTGGGCGGGGATTATGCACTTCGTCTTTCCAAACTGAGGTTTGACAAGAGAATGGCAGGATACCTCATTCAGATCGGTCTTCCGGCAGGATTGCAAAATGGTATTTTTCAGGTGGCAAATCTGTTTATCCAGGCAGGCGTCAATACCTTTGATGCTATAATGGTGGCAGGTAATTCCGCTGCGGCAAATGCAGATGCTCTTTTGTATGACTCCATGGCTGCTTTTTATACAGCCTGCGGAAGCTTTATGGGGCAGAATTACGGTGCAGGGAAAAGAAAAAGAGTGCGAAACAGTTATCTGGTCAGCCTGGCTTATTCCTTTGGAATTGGAACCATAGGTGGTATTGCACTGGTTATATTCGGCAGACAGTTCCTGGGACTTTTTACCAATGATCCTGCGGTTGTGGATGCCGGAATGAAACGACTTACGATTATGGGATTCAGTTATGGATTTTCTGCATTTATGGACAGTGCCATTGCAGCTTCCCGTGCTCTTGGAAAGAGTGTTATTCCTACGGTTATTGTAATTATAGGATCCTGTATTTTCCGAATGGTATGGGTAAATACGGTGTTTGCCTACTTTAAGACGATTCCGTCTTTATATCTGCTGTACATTTTCTCATGGGGAATTACGGCAGTGGTGGAAATTATATATTGGGTACATGTATACAGGAATACAAAAATTGGATAAAAAATCCCGGGCATATGTGCTTCATAAAGGAAGCGGTGCCCGGGTGTTTTTTGTCTGGAATTATGTGAAATTATTCAGCTGCTGTAACAGAGGTAATGTGCGGGTTTACGCCCTCATACCAGTACAGGAAGCCTTCCATATCGATCTTATCGCCAATGTTCAGAGCTTCTACGGCTTTGTAAACATCGCTGTCTTTGTCGCAGAGATAAGACTCTACTGTGAAAGTATAGGTTTCGCCGTTAAGGGAAACGTTGAAGTAAAGGTCATCTCCCTCAGAACCGGATCCATCGTAATTGTAAAGGTAAGCTACATCGTTTCCGTCAGCATCCTGTCCGGCAGCTTCTACGGTCATTCCCTTGAAAGATACCAGCTCGTTCTGATGATCGATCAGCTCGTCCTTACCAAGAAGATCTGTTACATCAAGCGGCTCTGCGATGTATTCGCCGTCCTCAATCTCGAAAGAGGAAACATCTGCAACCTCAATCTCGCCAGACCATTCTGCCTTATATCCGGTTACTTTGATCTTGGTTCCCGGAACCAGCTTCTCATAGTCTTCTTCGGAGCATGGCATATTATAAATGAAGTATGCACCATCTTTGTCCTGGGTATAGAAGGTAGCTTTATCTTCCCACCAGGACTGCTTTGCCTGTACATAGGTCTCGATGGTAACTTCGTCATCAACAGCTGCTGCAAGGTATTCGTCATGGGTCATAACACCTTCGGATTTCACATCTGCATCTTCTGCAGTGCTGTCAGCTGCTTCTGTGTCATCAGCAGTTTCCTCTGCAGCAGTGGTATCCTCAGCCATAACAGCTGCCGGGAATGCAAATGTAAGAGAGAGCGCCATCAGTAATACAAGTCTTTTTTTCATAGTATCTCCTTTCTGGGTACGTAAATTCAGATGTCTGACAAGGTGAGTGTAAAGTCATCTGTCAAAAACGATTGTACACAATCACTTTTATTATAAACAAAATTATGGGGAAATCAAGCTTAAATATTACGCTTTTTTCGTTACTGTTCACTGGTAACGTTCCGCGAGGCGTTTTTTGTGAACAAAGTTCACAGAAAACCCGAGAATTGCGGCGCGAAATCATGCGAATGCATGATTTCTGTGCATCGCGAAGCGCGTTACTGTGAACGAAGTGAACAGTAACCTTTTTTCTTCTTTAATCGTTCAAGTAAAAGATAAAGAAGAATCAGACCCCAGACTACTGCCAGACTTCCAAGAAGAATTCTGGATTCTGCGGGAAGAGGTCCAAGCTCTTTTTTCCCGGAGGACTGCTCAGAAGAAATCTGATCCAGGTGATACAGGGAGGTAACATCGCTGTAAAGTTTATCAATATAGGCATCATCAATCTCCTGTTTTCTTCGGACAGATTTGGTCACGCTTTCAATCAGCTGTCCTGCAGCATCACGTAAAGAAGCGGAGCCGTTAAATACAGGGGTAACAAAAGTGTGCTCTACATTGTCAAGGAGCAGCCTGGAAGCTTTTATTTTTACATCGTAGTAAGTGGAATTGTCTTCCCCTTCCCTGGAAAGATAATCCTGATACTGGTCGGATTCCTGGGCTTTGCTGGTAACCGGCACATAACCTTCCGTTTCAGAATAAGCGGTCTGTACGTCATTTGTGAGCAGATACTGTGTAAAGAGCCAGGAGGCCAGCACTTCCTGAGGGTCTTTCTTATTGAAGATACATACAGAAGGTCCCTGTGAAATCATCTGCGGATTATCCGGATCAAACTGTGGAATGGTCATAACCTCTGTTTCAAAATCCACCAGAGCATCAGAACTGATGTCCACAAGAGGGGCGTTTGTACCCATCCAGGTGGAGCCTGCTGTGGAATCTATGGCAAAGATACACTGCCCTGCATTCAGGAAGTTAGCCGGATAACTGGAAATTTTAAAAGTGGAAAAAGCACCGGTTTTTACATGCTCCGCGATGGTATCCAGCAGACTTGCCGTGGTGTCGTTAAAAAGCTGGATTTCTCCGCTGTCAGTGGAATATCCTGCATTTTTCTGCTTTAGCATTTCAATCATCATATTGTCTGTGGATTTGTCTATAAATGGAATCAGCACATTCTGATCGTTGACCTTGTAGGTTCCATCTGCATTTTGCGCCATGGCGGCTTCACTTACTTCCCACACAAAATCCCATGTGAGGGTTTCCGGAAGGGTGTATCCAAGCTTTTCCACATAGGTTTTATTTACATAGCAGGCTTCTGTGGAGCGCATGAAAGGCAGTGCATAATAGTGACCGGAAAAAGAACACTCCTGTAAAAAACGGGGAATGATCTCATCTTTTTTCACTGAGGCGAATTCAAGCTTATCACCGCCAAGTCCGTAGCTGGAATCTGCCATCAGATCGTCCAGAGGGACAACGGTATCGTTTCCCGTAAGGTAGGTGGCAATATGGTCCGGGTAGGTGATACATACGTTCGGAGTGGTGCCTGTGGCGATGTTGGTGATTACATCGTTGTAGATTTTGCCGTAGTCCGTGTAAAGCCGAAGATCTACGGTGATATTGGGGTACAGGGCTTCAAAATCGGATATTGCCTTTTTATAGATTTCGGTCTGGGTTTTGTTTGTGTCGTTTTTGGCCCAGAAAGTGATCTCGTAATCTCTGGAGGTGTCAAATTCCCCGGGAATGGTAAAGGCACTTTGGTCCTTCGCGCCATGACAGCCTGTAAGCAGAGTCACAGAAGAAAGGGCAGCCAGGGAAAAAAGCAGGAAAGGCTTTTTGTGGAACGCTCCAGGATGTTTTTGTCTGAATAGTCTCATCCTTTTGTACCTCCTCTTGAAACTCCTGACATAATCTTGTTTCTGAAAAGCAGGAACAAAATGATCAGGGGCAGGGAAATCACAACTACCGCCGCCATCATGGCAGGGACATTTTCACGACCGAAACCGTTTTCGCGAATCTCCTGGATTCCGTTGGAAACCAGATAGTAGTTCTGGTCATCGGTGATCAGTCTTGGCCATATGTAGGAATTCCAGCATTCGATCACCTTCAGGATAGCAATGGTGACCATGGTAGGCTTGCAGATGGGAATCATCACCTTGCAAAGGTATTTCAGATCTGAGGTTCCGTCCACTTTGGCTGCACGGTAAAGCTCATCCGGTACCTGTTCGAAATTCTCTTTCAGAAGATAAATATAAAATACAGAGGTGACAGATGGCAGGATCAGCCCAAGGAAGGTGTTCCGCATATCCAGGTTGGTGATGGTCACAAAATTGGTAATGATCACAAGTTCGTTTGGAATCATCATCAGGGAAAGGAATAAAGTGAAAGCCAGGTTTTTCCCTCTGAATTCAAGTCTTGCGAAAGCAAAGGCGGACAGTGTGATCACAACCATCATAATAGCAGTGGTGGCAACTGTGAAAATCAGTGTGTTCAGCAGATATTTTCCCAGGGGCACTGCTGTAAAGGCATCTGCATAATTCTGCAGGGTGGGCGTCAGTGTAAAGAAGGTGGGAATGTGCTCTGCGTTGTAGGAACTGTAGCTTTTTACAGAGGTAAGAAGCATCCAGTAAAAAGGAAACAGTACGACCAGAGCCCAGATGGTAAGCAGCAGGTAGACAAGGATGTTTCCCAGGGAATGCCGTCTGGCGGCAGTATGCTCCGATTTTGTAAACTGAGTGGTATCTTTTTCCATGTTTTCTCCTTTATGAAGACTAGTACATCGTTTTCGAAATAACTATACCACTCACTTGTCTGTGAATCCGATTGCACAGGCATAAAAGTCTCGGCGTAGCCCGCTACGCCTGCGTTTTTATGCCTGCACACTCGAATCCACATCCTACGCGATTGGTGTAGTTATTTACGAAACGATGTACTAGAGCGTGTTTGAAAAAGGCTTTCTGTAAAATGTACGTCACAATTTGTGAGAGATTTTGCCCGAAAATACCTTTCAGATAAAGAGGGTGAACCTTCACCGTTACGAGTAGTATACATGTTTTTTGCTTACAAGCAGGTTTATGCAGGTGATTGTCAAAACAATAACAAACAGCAGGATCGCTGCTGCTGAGGCATAGGACGGGTAGCCGCCGCCATTTCCGTAAAGCATGTCGTAAACATAGCCTACGATGGTGTTCATGCCGGCTGCGTTTAAGTCTGTGCCAAAAAGGGCAACTGCATCGCTGTAAGCCTTGAATGCACCGATAAAACCAGTGATGATCAGATAGAAAACAGTGGGAGAGATCATCGGCAGGGTGATCCGGATAAAAATACGGAATCTGGAGGTACCGTCTACTCGGGCTGCATTGTAATAATTCTGGTTTACAGAAGCCAGGGCACTGGTAAGGATCAGTACCTTAAATGGCATAACGATCCAGATGGTATAAATACATAATACCAGCATCTTCGCCCAGTATGGTCCGTCAATAAAATCTACAGGTCCCTGTCCGAACAGATTCAGCACCAGGTTTATCAGTCCGTCGGAATAAGCGGTTTTTTTGAAAAGGATCATGAATACCAGTCCAACGGCCAGTGTGTTGGTTACATATGGCAGGAAGTAAATGGTCTGGAAAAGTTTTTTCAGAGCCTTCACAGAGCTTAAGGAAACGGAAATCAGAAGTGCCAGCAAAGTGGAAAGGGGCACTGTGATCACAACCAGGATAAAGGTATTCCGGATCGCCTGGAGAAAATATGGGTCATGAAGGACGTAGGAATAGTTGTACATACCTGTCCCATAGTAAGTCTGGGAAGCGGAATTATAGCCCTCTTCAAAGGAATAGATAAAAACATCAATAAGAGGGTAGACCATGAAAATTCCCAGAAAAAGCATAGCCGGCAGAAGGTACAGCCAGCTTTTGAAGTTTCGTTTATTCATAGGAGCCTCCCTTTAAAGGTTGATGCGTTCACCGGTATCATGCCGGAACAGGAAGATCTTGTTTGGCTTGATAGAAAAACGGATGGTTTTTGCATCAAGCCGGATCTGGGTGTCAGAGCTGATGATGGAGCGGATCACAGGATTTACGGAGGATGCATGGGTGGAGACAACGGAGATGTCACGGCCCATTACTTCCATGCCTCCAAGCTGGCAGCAGAGCGCTCCCTTCTCATCGGGGATAAATCCCTCCGGACGGATTCCCACAGAAACCGGCTGGTCGGAGATCCCAGGTGTGAGAAGAACTGCATTTTCACCAATGTAAAGGCTTCCGCCACGGATCTGCCCCTCAAATACATTGATGGGAGGGGTACCAAGGAATTTGGCAACAAACAGATTTACAGGGCTGTCGTAAACGTTCTGGGGCTTCCCGATCTGTTGTACCACACCATCCTTCATGACTACGATCATGTCGGAAATGCTCATGGCCTCCTCCTGGTCATGGGTGACAAAGACAGTTGTGATCTTTGTAGCCCGCTGGATCTTGCGGATCTCTTCCCGGGTCTGGAGGCGGAGTCTGGCATCCAGGTTGGAGAGTGGTTCGTCGAGAAGCAGTACGCGGGGCATTTTTACAAGTGCACGGGCAATGGCTACGCGCTGCTGCTGACCGCCGGAGAGCTCGGAAGGACGTCGGTCCATAAGCTCTGTGATCTGCACCAGACGGGCTGCATTCTGAGCCCGCTCATCCATCTGGGATCTGGAAAGCTTGTCCTTTCCTTTCAGATTCTGAAGAGGAAAGAGGATGTTCTGCCTCACTGTGAGGTGGGGATAAAGTGCATAATTCTGAAATACCATACCAACTCCGCGACGCTCTGGGGGAAATGAAGTCACATCATCATCGCCGAAAAGAATTCTGCCGCTGGTTGGTTTCTCCAGGCCGCAGATCATATTCAGGGTAGTACTTTTCCCGCAGCCGGAGGGACCGAGCAGTCCGATCAGCTGACCGTCAGGAATTTCGAAATTGAAATCGCTTACAGCTGTGACTGGCTCCTGAGCCTTTTTTCCACGGGGCGGAAACTGCTTTGTGAGGTGTTCTAATACTATTTTCATAATTTCGCTCCTAAATGCTTAATAAAGTAATTATAGCGAATTTGCATGAGTTGTACAATGAAATTTGGAAAAAAAATCCTCCTGCCTGTCTGGCAGAAGGAAATAAGGCTAAGATTAAGATTCGTGATTGTCAGCAGAAGAAGCAGAAGCAGCATCTGTGTTATCCGTCTCAACGCTGTCAGGAGTGGAATCTGTACTGCCCTGAGACATAAGTGCAAGCTCCAGGGAAGTATCTGCATAGAATGTATTTGCATTATACAGATAAAGTACTTCCTGAATTTCCTCTACCTGCATCAGTTCTTCCAGATCGTCATAGAAATAACGAGGGTCTACCATAACAATCTTGCGGTAGTAAGGCGCCAGGAAAGGTATCAGGCTGTTTGCGTAGGAGTCTTTGATCACAAGTAAGGTACGGTTTTCCTCTGTAGGGGTGGTGATCACAACCTTGCCATGGTTTCCGTTAAAGAACATGGCGTATTTGTCTCTGGTTTCCAGCTTGCTGGTATCGTAAAAGCTGGCTGTTTTTTTCTGTTCGTCTACGTAATTTACAACAGAGGAAGGAACCGAGTTATCTCTTGGAAGAAAGACATCCATTTCCTCTTTCTCAGAAGCGCGGAAACCGCTTTTGGCGGAAAGGGTTCCCTGGAAGCTCATGGAAACTGGGAGTTTGTCGTAGGAGATGGAAGAAGAATCGATTCCAAGTACCTTTGCAAGCTGCATATAAGCAAAGTAAGCTCCCTGAGTAGTCCAGTGGTGGTCTGTGTGGTAATAAATTCCGTCATCCTTGTGCTGGGAAAGGGTGTCACGCACATCCACGAAAGTGACATCTGCCTTTTCAAGAGCAGTGGCAGTTGCGTCCAGATAAGGATTCTGGTCAGTGGCAGCAGCCAGGGCAGGAAGCTTATCTGAAAGGATATTCACGGCATTTGGCGCGATCAGCGCATACTGGGGAAGATCAGAATGCCTTGCTGCAAAATCTGTCATAGCGTTTACGGTACGGTTCAGACGCTCCTGGGAGGGTGCTGTAAAATCCTCCATCAGGTAGCCGTTTTTGCCAAGAAAAACGCCGTTTTCCTCCGTATTTCCAAGGATACGTTGGGCTGTGGCGCGCAGTGTGATCCACCAGTCACGAAGGAAAAACTGGTCATTTACATAGGTTTCATAACCGTCAGCAAATTTGCCGGATGTGAGCTGTGAAACGCTGATGGCCGGACGGGAGGCCAGCACACGGTTTTCCTTCTGGGAAAAGCCCCGGTCCGGAACTAAAAAATTGATTATCAGTACTGCCAGGATGAAGATTCCGAAAAGGCATCCGGTCAGGTGATAAAAATAGCGGTATCCGTTTGGTTTCTTTTTCATGGGTCCTCCAATTAATATGGTACCAGTTCAGGGCTTTTTCAAATTTACTCTAGAACTGCTGATACATAAATGGTGTGTAGGAACTGTAGATCATATACGCAATACAGAGGAAAAACAGGATTGCGTTTATCACTGCAGCAAGGTAAGTATTGCGTCTTGCAAGGCGCTTGAAATACTGATAAAGTCCCGGACGGCAGCTGATCACGGAAATGATCATCAGGATCAGTCCGGATTTCAGTGCATACAGGGAGGCACGGTCTGCGAAGCAGGAAGCTCCAAATCCAAACATGGATCCCAGCATTTTTCCTATGGCTGCAGGTGTGGTCTGGCTGAAAAATACCCAGCCGATGATCACGGCAAACATGGTATATAAATTGCGAAGCCAGACAGGTGCTTTCTCAAGAAAACGTCCAAGAAGGAATTTCTCTGCCAGAAGAAGAAGACCGTAGTAAACACCCCAGAACACAAAGTTCCAGCTGGCGCCATGCCAGAGACCGGTGAGCGCCCATACCACAAGGATGTTGCGGATGTGCCGGCCTGTGGAAACACGGTTGCCTCCCAGTGGGATGTAGATGTAATCGCGGAACCAGCTTCCAAGAGAAATATGCCAGCGGCGCCAGAATTCAGAGACGCTGGTGGAAATGTAAGGATAATCAAAGTTCTTGTTGAAATTGAATCCCAGCATTTGTCCAAGACCGATGGCCATATCGGAATATCCGCTGAAATCGAAATACAGCTCCAGTGTATATGCGCCAATGGCAAGCCAGGTTCCCACAAAAGAGGTGGTACCGGAAGCCTGAAGGGTGGTGTACAGAGCGGAAAGATTGTCTGCAAGGAGAACTTTCTTGGAAAGCCCCTTGATAAAAAGCTCTGCACCTGCACCAAGGCGTGTTGTGTTTATACTGCGGCGGCTGATGGATTCCGAAATGTCAGTGTAGCGGACAATGGGTCCGGCAGTCATGTGCGGAAACATAGTGCTGTATACGGCATATGGGAAAAATCCTTTGCAGGGTTCTGTTTTTCCCATATAGATGTCCAGGATGTAGGACAGATTCTTAAAGGTATAGAAAGAAAGTCCGATGGGCAATGCAAGCTGCGGATAGGTAAGCTTCAGTCCTGTGACACCGCTGATGGTATCAAGAAGAAATCCCCAGTATTTGAAAAATCCTAGGATCAGAAGGTTGATCACTATTGCGAAAATAAGGTTTCGCTTGCGGGATGGATCTTCATCGGTTATTTTCCCAAGCTCTTTGCCCATGTAATAATTGAAAAAGCTGGAAAACAGCATAAGAACCAGATAAGTAGGATCTCCCCATGCATAAAAGAAAAGGCTTCCTGCGAATAGTACCGGATTACGGGCCCTGGCCGGCACGAAATAGTAGATCAGCAGAAATATGGGAAGAAAACAAAATATAAAAATTACACTGTTAAATACCATAACGTCAATTCTCCTATATCATGGATAATAAAGCCTGGCGAAGTTCCTGGGCGTTTTCACCGCAGAAATACCAGACATAGGCACCGCGCTTTTCTACAGAAGCTTCTCCGAGAAGTGCCATCTGATCAGTTCCATAGCCTTCGAAAATGTTCTTCTGACTTTCAAGATGAGCCTGAGCTGCTTCTAAATAGGCGCTTGCCTCAGAAGAAGAATTAGCCTTAACTACCAGAACTTCGTCTACAGACATGGGGGAGGCTGCTTTACGGAAAAAGTAGCTGTCTATGTCATTCTCATCAATCTGATAAAAACGGCGAAGACCGGAAACCCCTGGCTCACTAAGGTCCGTAACACCGGAAACCTGTTCAAGGGCAGCAGATATTTTGTCCATGGACACGTCTGCTGCGTAGTCGGACACATAGAGGCGTCCCAGATAGACAACCAGGAAAATTACCATGACGGATTTTATGATAAGGGAACCGGTAAGCTTGAAATCAGAAAGGATGCTGGTTCCCTGATTTTTATTTTTCTTCAGATTGCCGCTCAGTTTGCCGGAAAAATCTGAGAGGATATTTCGTTTGGTATTCAGCTTCATACGAGACCTGCCCTTTCTGCCATATAAGTAAGCCATTTGGGGTAGTAGTTGTAAACCATATGTTCACCATCCGGCTCATACATGCTTTCGTCTACAAGGAATGTATCGTCTATAAAAGTGCATCCCATTTCGTCACAAAAGTCCCTGAGTGCCTGATTAAAGCTGTCATAATAAGCAAGAGCAGGACTTTGGTCGATGGCGCTTTGCTGGATGGGAAGAATGCTGTTGATGTAAATGGCAGTATCCGGAAGAGCGTTCTGGATCTGTTTCACTTTCACACGGTAGGCGTCAATAAAAGCAGAGGAATCACCATTGTAAATTTCCAGGTCATTTGCTCCAAAGGACAGGAAAAATACGCTTGGATTCAGACTGATGGCGGTATTGATCTGGTCATCTGCATCGTCAATGCGAAGTCCCAGCTTGGCAACTACAATACTGGTGTCAAGAAAACCATATTCTGCAATGGATTCTGTAATAGAGTCCCCTACAATAACAGTTTCCTGAAATGCCTGTTTAATTTGTACATCTGTGAGAATATCGCCAAGAACACCCTCCTCTGAGTCCGATCCGGTGGGCTTTTCTTTCTCGGAAAGTGCACGGATCGCATCCTCTATGCTGGAGATATCAGCTGTTTCAAGCTTCTGAAGACGTTCAACTGTTTCCTGACATTGTTTGTCAGTATTGCCTGAACGAGAGCAAAAAAAAGCTACCCCTGCAGCCAGCACCACGACAGCTGGGATAACGGCAAGAATGGTTTTGTTGTTTTTAATATTTTTCAAAATTTAATTCTCCGATAAAAAATTAGATATAATGGAACTGTTCCCTGTTTGAACAGTTACGACATAATTCATTTTCCTTCGACATTCATTATAATACCACAGGGAAAAACTTCAAGTATAAAAATGGATTTTTTATATAGGAAATTATACTCTTTTTCCGGCTTTTTGTGGACGAATTTCACGAAATAGTTTATACTGTCCAAAAAGAACCGGAGGATAACAGGAGGTTAAATGATGGAAGAGAAGAAAAGCAAAATTTTAAGAGGACAGATTCCAACATCTGTATTTTATATTCTTTTTGGACTGTGTCTGGCATTGATGCCTGTAGAAACGGTGAACGTTCTGTGCAAGGTGGTATTTGGGCTGGTTCTGATCGGAGCCGGTGTTTATCACATTCTGATCTTTGTTCTGGAAAAGGATAATTCTACTATATTGGATCTTTTTTCCGGTGTGATCGTGTTGGTGATCGGCATCTTTTTGTTTATGAATCCAACTGTGGTTGTGAAACTGCTGACTCTTATGCTGGGAGCTTTTATTCTGGTGGACAGCATCTGGATGATGCGCGGCAGTATGAAACTGAAGAAGCGCGGGCAGGGCGTTTGGAAGGCATTTCTGGTTGAAAGTCTGATTTTTATAGGACTTGGAGTGCTGATCCTTGTAAATCCATTTTCTGAAATCAAGATGACCGTGCAGATTTCAGGATGTATTTTTGTAGCGAACGGAGTGCTGGATATTATTTTTTATCTGATTCTGAAACACGGGCTGAAAAAAGAGATTCAGGATGGATCAGCTGGTGATGGAAAGAAAGAGGACAAAGTGACAGATGTTGATGTGGCTGTGAAAGATGCTGAAACACCGGACTTAGGTTTTGAACCTGCGAAGAAGGTTGACACTGAGACAGCCGAATCTGGTGCTGAAAATACAGGTGCTCAGGAAGAGCAGACAGATCAGGAAGAGCAGGCGGATCAGGAAGAGCAGACAGATCAGGAAGAGCAGACAGATCAGGAAGAGCAGGCGGATCAGGAAGAACAGGCAAGTCAGAAGCCGGAAGAAGAGGAAATTCTGGAGGAATGGAAGGATTGAAGCGGAACATTGTGATCATGGATTTTTCTGGAATTTACCAGGAAGAGCAGTTCTATGAGGGAGAGCAGATTTCCTGGATAGACCTGAGTGATATTTCAGGAACCAACTGTTACTGCGATGGAGATGCCCAGGCGCAGATTCTGGAACGAATGGAAAAATATCCGGTTTCCGGAATTTATTTTATGGATTCCGGAAATTATCATTATATGAGCAGAATCGGGGCTGGGCGGGTGAAAGAGCCCTTTAACCTGCTGGTTTTTGACAATCATACAGACATGCAGCTTCCTGCTTTCGGAGGGCTTTTGTCCTGCGGGGGGTGGATCGCAAGTGCACTGGAAGAGGTGGAAAAGCTTCAGGAGGTCTGGCTGATCGGGCCGGATGAGGAAGCGTACGGGCAGGTGGAAGAACCCTTTAAGGGCAGGGTACATTTTTTGTCTAGGGAGAGGCTGGCTGAGGCAAGGTCGCATATGGCTGAGAAAAAAGGTTCTGAGGAAGAATTGATCAGAAGCTTGGAAATTCCTGCAAATATACCGCTGTATGTCTCTATTGATAAGGATGTGCTCTGCCCGGAGGAAGCTGCCACTACCTGGAGCCAGGGGGATATGACTTTAGAAGAGATGCTGAAAGTACTTCTGGCATTGTGCTCTCATTTTGAAAAAGAGAATGGAAAAATCCTGCAGGTGGATATCTGCGGGGAATGTGATTCGGATAAGAGTATGGAAAGTCCTAAAAATGATCATGCAAACAAGGAACTTTTAAGGTACTGGAAAAAATGGTTTTGAGTGGAGAGAATAATTTATGAAAAATGAACTTCTGCGGATTGGTCCATTTACGATCTATGGGTACGGACTGATGATCGCCATTGGAATTCTGGCAGCTTATTTTACCGGAGAATACAGGGCAAAAAAGCGGAAACTGCCCTATGAACACGTTTTTTATCTGGTGGTATGGTGTGTAGTGGGAGGATTCCTGGGCGCCAAGATCCTGTATTGGATTACAGAATGGAAAAGTATCCTGGAAAATCCGGGGTTCCTGAGTGCTACTCTGACCGATGGCTTTGTGGTATTTGGTGGAATTGTTGGTGGAATTTTCACGGCGTATGTATATTGCAGGGTGAAAAAACTGGATTTTCTGAAGTTTTTTGATACGTTAATGCCTTCTGTAGCGCTTGCACAGGGATTTGGAAGAATTGGGTGCCTGCTGGCAGGATGCTGTTACGGAAAAGAAACGTCCGACGCTTTTTCCATTACGTTTCATACGTCTGCTTTTGCACCAAATGGGGTGGCGCTGGTTCCTACGCAGATTTATTCCAGTATTCTTGACTTTCTTCATTATGGTTTGCTGCTCCTGATTTTGAGAAGTCAGAAAAAAGATGGAGAGACAGCGGCGGCATATCTGATTTTTTATAGTGCAGGAAGATTTGTGCTGGAGTTTTTCCGCGGGGATCTGGCAAGAGGAAGTGTGGGAGTGCTTTCTACGTCGCAGTTTATTTCGGTCTTTACATTTTTGGCAGGAATTGTGATGTTGGTACAGAGAAAACACGCTTCAAGTCATTGAAATGAAAAATAAAGCATACTCTTAAATGAAAAAAGCTTTAAGGGGCAGTTATGGAAAATAAAGACGCGGGCAATTGGGGTATGCAGGAGTCAGTTTCACCGGCACAGGACGAGATGTATGCGGATTTTATTGTAAAATATATGGGCTATTTTCAGGAAGACCTGGGCGATGTCCCAGGTTTTAGTTTTCAGAAAATAAACGGGATTTACGGGGTAGTCTATGCACCCTTGACAGAAATTGGAACGTTGAATATCAATACGTATTCCTACAGTTTTATTCCAAAATGTTATACGCATATGGATCTTGGAAGCCTTAGTGCTTCCGGAATTACCCGGCTTCAGGAACAGCCCTACCTTCAGCTGAAAGGAAGCGGAACAGCTGTTGCGGTTGTGGATTCTGGAATTGACTATCGGAATCCGGTTTTTCAGAACGAAATGGGCAGCAGAATCCTTTGTATCTGGGATCAGACCTTAGAGGGAGATGGGAAGGAAGTGCCTTATGGTCGTGTCTTCTGGAAAAAGGATATTGATCAGGCACTGGCTTCCGGGAATCCTCTGGAAATTGTGCCTTCTGTGGATACGGATGGCCATGGAACCAGAATGGCTGCTATTGCGGCTGGAAATTATTTTCCTGAGGAGAATTTTTCTGGAGCCGCACCAGAAGCTATGCTGATCATTGTGAAAGTGAAGCCTGCGAAAAAATATCTCCGGGAGTTTTATCTTTTCCCTGCAGAAGCGGAGCTTTTCCAGGAAAATGACATTATGACGGGAATGGATTTTGCAGTGCGCATTGCGAATGACAGAAGAATGCCTCTTTCTCTGTGCCTTGGAATTGGCAGCAGCCAGGGAGCACATATCGGGAAAAATCCACTGAGTCTTTATGTGGATTATATTTCCCAGTATTCGCTGATCTCAGTTTCCATTGCAGCTGGAAATGAGGGAGCGGCAAGACATCATTACGCAGGCCGTCTTACAGACAGAGAAAACCAGGCGTTAGCGGAGCTTCGCGTAGGAAACAAGGAGCCTGGTTTTACCATGGAATTCTGGGGCGAACCGCCGGAAATTTATAATCTTTCTTTGCAGTCTCCTACAGGGGAAATTCTGGATATCAGCGCTTCACTGGGGGAGGTGACGCAGGAATTATCTTTTGTCTTTGTGGAAACAAGGGTGAAGGTAAATTATGTTTCTATTGAGCGGCAGACCGGATACACGCTGGTATATTTTCAATTTATCCAGCCGGCACCTGGAATCTGGCGTATTTTTGTCAGAGGAAGGGATGGGCAGAATGTAGGATTTCACATGTGGCTGCCGGTTCAGGGGCTGATTTCGGAGGAGACCTATTTTCTGGAACCATCGCCTTATAATACAGTGACGGCACCTGGAGATTCGCTGGAGAGTATTACCGTAACTGCTTATCAGTATCGTGACAACAGCCTGTATGTCCAGGCAAGCAGAGGCTTTATGCCGGATGGAAATGTAGTTCCCCAGGTAGCAGCCCCAGGCGTCCAGATCCGGGTACCCCAGTTAAACGGTCTTTACGGAAATGCCTCCGGCACCAGCCTTTCTGCCGCTCAGACTGCCGGTGCAGCTGCACTTCTGTTCGAATGGGCGGTGATACGTGGGAATCAACCCTATTTTACCGGCTCGAGTGTGAAAAATTATATTACACGAGGGGCAGAGCGTGAAGAACGGATGCAGTATCCAAATCGGGACTGGGGATTTGGGAGAATGGATCTTTATCATACATTTGAGTTATTGGCGTGATAAAAAAACTTGATAAAACTTGACACAAAATATTGATTCTTTGTATAATAAATCCATAAAATATGGAGAAATATATACGAAGAATGTTTTATCAGAGTGATTAGAACGTGTTTGAAAAATCATTCCCGCAATCTGCACGCCCCACTTTGCGGTATATTTCACCCGAATTCGGTTGCCGTAGCCCGCTACGGCGCCCTCATCCGAGCGAAATCTCCCACAAATTGTGACGCACATCTTGCAGAAAGCCTTTTTCAAACACGCTCTAGGACGGACATAAGAGAAAAGCTGTGAAAATAATCTGATTTAAAAGGAGAAGAATATGAGCCTGAAGATTGAAAAGAAAAATGAAGGAACAAAAGATACTGTAATGCTGTCAGGAAGACTGGACACAACCACAGCTCCTGAATTGGATGTTTTTGCAGAGAAGGAACTGGCAGATACACAGGAACTGGTGCTTGATTTTGCAGATCTGGAGTACATTTCATCTGCTGGTCTGCGTGTGCTTTTGAAATTGCAGAAGGTTATGAATAAAAAAGGAAGTATGAAACTGATCCATGTGGGAGAAGTGGTAAAGGAAGTCTTTGAGATTACAGGGTTTACGGATGTTTTAACAATAGAGTAACACGCGCTGCAGGTCTGGCTGGTTTTAGGGGGCAGAGAACTTACCATGTGAGGAACCGGTTCAGCGCGCATGTAAATAAAGGAATTCTGTGTTTAGTGCAGGATTCTTTTTTACATAGTTCAGGAAAAAAGGTATGGTCGTCTGGCAGGATGGAAACAGAAGCCTTGGTAGCGTATGGGAAAGGAGCTGTGAAATTTGAAAAGTATTACAGTGGAAGCAAAGATAGAGAATGTGGATAAAGTCACGGAATTTGTAAATGAAGTGCTGGAAGAAAAGGATTGTCCGTTGAAGGTTCAGATGCAGCTGGATGTTGCCATAGATGAGATATTTGGAAATATTGCTTATTATGCTTATGGGAAGGGCAGCGGAAATGCCACGATACAAATTGAAATGGAAGATAATCCGCCGAAAATCACATTGACCTTCATAGACCAGGGAATCCCTTATAATCCACTGGAAAGCAAAGATCCGGACATTACACTGGACATTGAAGACAGAGAAATTGGCGGACTTGGAATTTTCCTGGTGAAGAAAACCATGGATGAGCTTTCTTATGAATACGTTGACGGACAGAATATTTTAACCATGAAAAAAGAACTGGCATAAGATTAAAAAACGAAACAGATAAATGTTTACAAAAAAAGGCTGGCTTTTTTGTGAATATTACATCCAAACATTTTGAGCCAACCTAATTGTTTTTGTACGCCTTATTTGGTATACTGTATAAAACAAAAGAAAGCAGGAAAATATTATGAAGAGAGGCAGTATTTTTGAAACGGATGGTATCCCGCGGATACAGGAAGCCCTTCCTCTTGCTTTGCAGCATGTTGTTGCAATGATCGTGGGATGTGTCACCCCTGCCATTATTGTGGCAGGCGCAGCAGGGCTTGAGAATAAGGATCAGGTCATTCTTATTCAGGCAGCTCTGGTAGTTGCTGCGCTGTCTACTTTACTCCAGCTTTTTCCCATTGGGAAGAAGTACAGGATTGGTTCAGGACTTCCCATCATTATGGGTGTCAGCTTCGCATATGTACCAAGTATGCAGGCCATTGCGGACGGGTATGGAATCGACACCATTTTGGGAGCCCAGATTGTAGGCGGTGTTGTTGCCGTTATCATGGGAATTATGGTAAAAAAGATCAGGGTATTTTTTCCGCCTCTGATCACAGGAACAGTGGTATTTACCATCGGACTTTCCCTGTATCCCACTGCAATTAACTACATGGCTGGTGGAACCTCTAATCCGGATTATGGCTCCTGGCAGAACTGGCTGGTGGCTTTCTTTACCCTTGCAGTGGTAACAGTCCTGAACCACTTTGGAAAAGGAATCTGGAAGCTTTCTTCTATTCTGATTGGTATGCTGGCCGGATATGTGGTATCCATTCCATTCGGAATGGTGGATCTTTCAAGCGTGGGTAAGGCAAGTGTGTTCCAGGTACCACAGCCGTTGCACTTCGGAGTGCATTTTGAGATTTCTGCATGTGTAGCCATCGGACTGCTTTTTGCAATTAACTCAATTCAGGCAATTGGTGACTACTCTGCAACTACTATCGGTGCTATGAACCGGACGCCAAAGGATTCAGAGCTTCAGGGTGGTATTGTAGCTTATGGTATTACCAATATTCTTGGAGCCCTGTTTGGAGGACTTCCAACTGCAACATACAGCCAGAACGTTGGTATTGTTACCACGACCAAGGTTATCAACCGCTGGGTTCTGGGACTGGCAGCTGCTTTCCTTGGAATTGCCGGATTTGTGCCGAAATTTTCAGCACTTCTGACCACGATTCCCCAGTGCGTATTGGGTGGTGCCACAGTTTCCGTATTTGCATCTATTGCTATGACCGGTATGAAGCTGGTAGCTTCTGCAGAGATGGATTACCGTAATTCTTCCATCGTAGGTCTGGCTGCAGCGCTTGGTGTGGGTGTTTCCCAGGCCAATGCAGCACTTGCCACACTTCCTGCATGGGTGACTACCATTTTCGGAAAATCTCCGGTTGTGTTGGCAACGATCATAGCAGTCTGTCTGAACCTGATCCTGCCTAAGTCAAGGGATGAGGAGAAAGAAGAGAAAATTTATGACAGCCAGGTTCAGGAGAAACTGGAAGAAGATCATAAGATATTTGAAAATGATCAGAAATAAGGCAGAAGGAATCATGGATTTTTGCTGATTGTGTGAAAAATAAAGAAAAAAGTAAGAACTCCTTTGTTCTGTAAGATCAGGTATCTAGAGCCTTTTTCAAACACGCTCTAACTGATCTTATAGAGAAAGGAGTTCTTCTTTTTTTCGTGAGCCACAAGAAAAACATGTAGAATATGTTTCGCCCTGTTTAAATCATGATACCGTATAGGGAGATTCTCAGCAGGATCTGAACTCAGAACGGCGGGGGTATTTTGTTACTGTGGACGGAGTGAACAATAACGTTATTTTCTGTATACGCAGACAGGAAGTCCGTCTTCGCCCATAGGCAGTTCTACATTTCCCTGAATCAGTGGACGTGCATAATGGATGAAATCCTCTGTCACGTCAGAACCGTCCTGGCTGATCCAGGAAAGGGGAACGGTTTTCTCCTCATTACAGATTTCATTGACATCCTCAAGTCCACATCTCATCTGGTAAACGCCCTCAGAGGTCTCCTGACGGATGAAAGATACCATTTTTCCAGTTTCGCCTTTCAGCGCAGCTTGAACGCCGAAAATACCGGCTGTAATGGCCTCCTGGCGGTCCGTGTCAGAGAGCATGGAGGCACTGCAGCGCTGGCTTACATTCAGTTCAATGGAGCGGGCTTTCACGCCGAGTCGGCTTCGCACCAGGTTTTCCAGATATTTGCCGCAGCCGGCCAGCATTTTATGACCAAAAGTATCAGTGCCTACGGAATTGTCATATTCGCAGATAAAAGTTCCCTTATTATCATGAATGCCTTCGGAAACGCAGACAACAACATTGCAGTTTTTTTCGAAGCAGGCTTCAGTTTTTTTCAAAAATTCTTCTGTATCGAAGGCTGTTTCCGGAAGATAAATAAGAAGCGGGTTATCGCCGGTATATTTGCGGGCGAGGGCACTGGCTGCTGTAAGCCATCCGGCATGACGTCCCATGATCTCTACGATGGTCACGGATTTTTTCTCATAAACATTGGCATCCAGGGTGATTTCACGAACTGTGGAAGCCACATATCTGGCAGCACTGCCGAAGCCAGGAGTGTGGTCAGTATGCACAAGATCATTGTCAATGGTCTTCGGCTCTCCGATAATGCGGATGTCACTGCCAATCATGGCTGCGTAGCGGGAAAGCTTGCTCACAGTATCCATGGAATCGTTGCCTCCGATGTAGAAAAACCAGCCGATATTCATCTCCTCAAATTTGCGGAAAAGCTCTGGGTATACCGGATCTTCCAGAGATTCAGGAAGCTTATAGCGGCAGGAGCCCAGGTAAGCGCCTGGGGTGTAGGTAAGATATTTCAGCTTTTCCCCGGGAAGTGCTTCTTCAAAGTCAAGGATGGTGCCCTTCAGAAATCCTTCAATACCGTTTATCATGCCATAAACATGTTCGATTTCTTCCTGTTTTATGCCCTCAGAAACTACACCATAAAGGCTGCTGTTGATAACTGCAGTAGGTCCGCCGGACTGTCCGACGATCAAGTTCTTTTTTTCCATTTTAATGAAACCTCCTGTTGTTCTTAGCGCCTGTTTGAAAAAGGTTTTCTGCAAAATATACCGCAAATTGTGACGCATATCTTGCTGGAATGATTTTTCAAAAAAAACGCTTTGGTATTTTTATTATAACAGGAGAGAGCGTATGTGGCAAATGAGAAAAATACGATTGTGGGAAAAGGCAGGATGGATTATAATAAGAAGCAGGGAAACTGCAAGAAAGCTGGGATTATATATGGAAAAAGAGCGTGATATGCGGTATGAAAAATTCCAGACAACAGGACAGGAGCGGATTCGGCTTGCCTGCGCATTGGAAGGATTTTTTTTAACAAATGAGTGCGAAGAAGAGAAAAAAACTGCCTATGGCCAGTATCTGAAGCGAAGAATCCGCCCTGCTATGGAAGCTTTGATCCGGGAAGAGAATGTGGGGAAAATGGAGCTCTTGAAGAGTTTTGGCTGGTTTGGAGCAGAAGAACTGGAGAATTTTATCTATACTGCCAGAAGAGAGCGAAAGCTGGAGAGCCTGGTGTGGCTGATGAGGTTAAAGGATCAGAAATACGGATATAAAGAGAAAAAATTTGACCTTTAGCAGGAAAGAAAGCGGAACTATGCAGGATAATAAAGAAAGAAAAATGTCTGAAAATACAGGCAGTTTCATAAAGAAAAAAAGGCAATACCAGGAAATGGGAATGAAAATCCTGCATATCTGCAGGAGTGAAATCTGTGCAAGATTTCCATTTTTTTCTTATGCATCAGCAGCCCTTTCGGCGGTCGTGGAGACAAACATGTTTCCGCGCAGCATGGGAAATGAGAGCTATTTGCAGTCCTGGAACCATGGAATTGGAACTGACGGTGAGAGGATAATAGCAGACCCTGTATTTCTGATCTATACGTGGGCAGAGAATCCAGAAAGGCTGAAAAGAGGCTGTCTGCACATGTTGTTTCACTGCCTTTACCAGCATCCTTTTTCTGACAAAAAGATGGAAGAAAGATTGTGGAATGTGGCTTGTGATCTGGTTGTGGAGCTTCTGATCTGGCAGAATATTCCGGAAAATTTATGGCAGTATCCGTCAGAAGAACTGCAAAAAAGAAGACAGATTTTTGAATTTATAGAGGGCAGAAATTGCTCTGCACAGGTACTTTATCAGCTTCTGAAACAGGAAAAACTCCCTTTTAATATTGAAGAGCTGGAATCTCTTTTTTCCTTTGATGATCATTCCCTGTGGAGTGTAAATCCATGGAAAAGGGAACAAAAACGGAGCAGGTGGGAAAAGATTCTTACATATACCACCCTTGGAAGGGAGCGGCAGAAGCATCGGATCGGAGCAAGTCCTGGAAGTAAAGAAGAGGAATTGGAAGAACTGTACAAAAGCCGATATGATTATCGGAAATTTCTCCGAAAATTTGCTTTTCCCAGGGAAGAAATCCAATTGGATGAGGATAGCTTTGATTATATTTTTTATAATTTTGGAATGGAGCAATATGGAAATCTGCCGCTGATCGAGCCGTTGGAATACAAAGAAGTGAATCGTCTGGAGGAATTGGTGATCGCCATTGATACTTCTGGTTCCTGTTCAAAGGAGCTGGTCCGGAGATTTCTTGGAGAGACTTACCAGATCCTCAGTACCAGGGAGAATTTTTTTAAGAAAATGAAAGTATATATTGTCCAATGTGACTGTTGTATTCAGTGGTACCAGGTGATCCATTCAGAGGAAGAGTGGAAAGAATATATGCAGAAGATAACCATACAAGGACGAGGCGGAACCGATTTCAGGCCTGTTTTTGAACTGATCAGAAAGGAACAGGAGAAGCGGGAATTGCGGAATCTGAAGGCTTTGATCTATTTTACTGACGGAGATGGGATTTATCCGAGACAGAAACCGGATTATGAAACGGCCTTTGTATTTGTGAAAAAGACGGAAAATATGAGACTTGTGCCGGACTGGGCTTATAAACTGGTTATTGGCGAAAGGACAAAAATATGAATATCAAAGACGCAAAAAATGAGATTATCCATACCCTTGCTGCTTATTTAAAAAAGGACGGGAATGGAGTTTATACTTATCCTCTGGTACGGCAGCGTCCAATCCTTCTGATCGGTCCGCCGGGAATCGGAAAAACTGCTGTTATGGAGCAGGTTGCAGCCGAATGTAAGGTGGGCTTGGTGGCTTACACCATCACGCATCATACTCGTCAGAGTGCAGTGGGACTTCCCAAAATTGTCACCAGGAATTACGGTGGTACGGAAATTGATATAACAGAATACACCATGAGTGAAATTATTGCTTCTGTGTATGAGTACATGGAACAAACGGGAAAAAAGGAGGGAATCCTTTTTATAGATGAGATCAATTGCGTGTCAGAGACGCTGGCTCCGGCTATGCTGCAGTTTTTGCAGAACAAGACCTTTGGAACCCATAAGGTACCGCAGGGATGGATTATTGTAGCAGCTGGCAATCCACCTGCATACAACAAATCTGTCCGGGAATTTGACATTGTTACGCTGGATCGTGTAAGAAAGATTTCCATACAGGCAGATACAGATATATGGCTGGAATATGCGGGAGAAAAGGGCATACATGGCGCAATTTTGTCCTATCTTTCCCTTAAAAAAGAGAATTTTTATATGGTAGAAAATACAGTAGATGGCAAGTTTTTTGTGACCGCCAGAGGTTGGGAGGATCTTTCTGAAATCCTGAAAAGTTATGAGGAACTGCAGGTTGAAATTGGAGAGGAATTGATTGGAGAATTTCTTCAAAAAGAGGAAATTGCAAGAGATTTTGCCGGTTATTACAGACTGTATGAGAAGTATAAATCTGATTATCAGATACAGGAAATTCTTGATGGAAATGTAACTTCCAGGCAGCTGAAGACTTGTTGCGATATGGGGAAAAAGGCATCTTTTGAAGAACGCTTTACTGTAACTGAAATGCTTCTTGAAGCTGTGACAGAAAGAATTTCATCCTTTCAGAAAACAGACGAAAAGACAGAAAAATTATACGGAAATCTTAAATTGCTTAAGGTTTTTTTGCAGGAAAAGAACAGCGTAGAAGCTATGGAACAGTTTATTGTTTCCAGAAGAAATGCATTGGATGCGAAAATCTGTTCAGAGCTTCTGACAGCAGAAGAAGCTGCCAGGGAAGAGGAACAGATCAGAATTCTGGAAGAGTATTTTTTCCAGTTGAAAGAGCTGCATATTTCTGACGTGGCAGAAGGAATAGAACAAATCGGCGAAAGGTTTGGCAATGTTTGCAGATTACGAAACGAGAAACTTGAGGAAACGAAGAAGATGCTGGAACAAGCCTTTTCTTTTCTGGAAGAATGCTTTGGGGAAGGGCAGGAATTGCTGTTGTTTGAAACCGGTCTGACAGGAGAGGACAGATGCAGTATTTTCATCTCTCAGTATGGCTGTCCTTCTTATTTTAAACATTGTGAACTTTTGCTTTACAGCAAAAAAGAAAATGAGATGCGGAAAGAGTGTAGGGATTTGCTGGAAGAATAAGTGAAGAATGTAGGAATTACTGATGCTGAAGGTATGACGTGTATAATACTCTGAGCACGAAATCATGCTTTGCATGATCTCGCGCCGCAATCCTAAGACAGAGGTTGCAGGAAAATTTTATAGCCTATATAATATAGAGAGATTTTAAAAGTTTTATATATGCGAAACTTCAGATTATGTAAATAATATTGGTAGAAGGAGGTTGCTATGAGCGAAGATAAGAAACCCAAAAAAAAGAAAAAAGCAGGTGATATATTTCTCACAATTGTACTGATCGCTGCAATCTGTGTATTCTGTTATGCGGCATATAATCTTTATCACATTTATACAGAGTATAAGAAAGGCTCAGATGAGTATAATGCGATTGCTCAGATGGCGGTGACAGAGCGTGATCCGGATCAGGACAGTACCAGTGAAAGTGAGGAAGCAGCAGGACCAGACGGACCGACTCTGAAGGCCCCGCTGGATATTGATTTTGATTCTCTTCGAAGCATTAATACAGATGTGATCGGCTGGATCTATGTGGAGGCTCTTGATGGTGTCAGCTATCCGGTGGTAAAGGGAACTGACAATGACCAGTATCTTCATCTGACCTATGAGAAGAATTATAATTTTGCCGGAACTATTTTCATTGATTATGAGAATAAGGCAGATTTCAGTGACTGCAATACGCTGGTATATGGTCACAATATGAAGAATGGAACTATGTTTGGACAGCTGAAGAATTTCAGCAAGGATGATTCTGCTTACAATAAGAGCAAATATTTCTGGATCTTTACCCCGGAGAAGACTTACCGGTATGAGATTATTTCTGCGTATACCACAGCGGTAAACAGTGATACATATACACTGTTTAAGGGACCTGGACAGGAGTTTGTGGATTATATGAATAAAATAGTCTCCTATTCTGATGTTAAGACTACACCAGGTGAGCTGGGCGTAGACGACAAGATCGTTACTCTTTCCACATGTACCGGTAATGAGTCTACCCGTTATGTGGTTCAGGGAAAAAGAGTGGATACTTTGGATGTTGTGAAGAAATCAGACAGCACGAAGCAGACAGGTGATAATTAGAACCAGATCTTTTTGAAAAAGCATGCAGACCCATAAAGGTCGGGGGATTTCAGCAGGGTGTTAGAGAAACTTTGAGAGAGGTATCGGAAAGCATATTACTGTAAAATGTGTACCGTATAATGATTGGAGGAATGGACATGAGTAAGGAAGTGGAAAGACTTCAGGAGCTGATCGACCAGTACGATAATATTGTATTTTTCGGAGGAGCAGGAGTTTCTACGGAGAGCGGGATCCCGGATTTTCGAAGCCAGGACGGACTTTATAATCAGAAGTATGATTATCCGCCGGAAACTATTTTAAGCCATACCTTTTTCATGGGTCATCCGGAGGAATTTTATCGTTTTTATCAGGACAAGATGCTATGCGATACAGCGAAGCCGAATGCTGCTCATCTGAAGCTGGCGGAGCTGGAAGAAGCCGGAAAGCTGCAAGCAGTTATCACCCAGAATATTGATAATCTGCATCAGATGGCAGGCAGTAAACATGTACTGGAGCTTCACGGAAGTGTATATCGGAATTACTGTATGAAATGCGGAAAATCCTATGACTTCAAATATATGAAAGCTGCGGAAGGTGTTCCAAGATGTTCCTGCGGTGGAATTATCAAGCCGGATGTGGTTCTTTATGAAGAAGGACTGAATGACCGCACCATCAATGAGTCTGTGCGTGCTATTTCCCAGGCGCAGGTTCTTATTATAGGAGGGACGTCCCTGGCAGTTTATCCCGCGGCAGGATTGATCGATTACTTTTCCGGAGAACATCTGGTAGTGATCAACAAGTCCCCGACGCCAAGAGACCGGTATGCAGATCTTTTGATCAAGGAGCCTATCGGACAGGTGTTTTCCCAGATAAAAGTTAAAAAATAGTGTGCTTGAAAAAGGTTCTAAAGCAGAAATGAAGCAGGTAAATAAGGAGTTTATATATGGCAGCAGTTGTTTATGAAGTTGGAGATATTGTTACATTGAAGAAGGGCCATCCATGCGGCAGCAAGGAATGGGAAATCTTAAGAGTAGGTGCAGATTTTCGCCTGAAATGTATGGGCTGTGGACACCAGATCATGGTACCGCGGAAGATGGTGGAGAAAAACACAAAAAATCTTCAAAAAAAGGAAAAATAATGCTTTACAGCCTGAAAAAAGTATGTTAGAATCAAAAATCGTGATATATAAAATATCCTTGCTCTTTGACAGGCAAAGGGCCAACAGACCATAAGGAGGTAAGACAAGCATGAACAAGTACGAGTTAGCATTAGTTGTTAGCGCAAAAGTTGAAGACGAAGTACGTGATGCAGTAGTTGAGAAAGCTAAAGGATACATCACTCGTTACAATGGCGTTATCACAGACGTTGAAGAATGGGGTAAGAAGAAATTAGCTTACGAGATTCAGAAAATGCATGAAGGCTTCTACTACTTTATTCAGTTTGAGGCAGACGCACAGTGTCCGGCAGAAGTAGAAAGACATGTACGTATCATGGACAACGTATTAAGATACTTAGTTGTCAGAAAAGACGCATAATCTTTTTGCATAATCGGATTTAGAAAGCACCATTAAGAGCCCGTTCACTTAGTATATTAAGAGAGGTAAGAAGAATGAACAAAGTAATTTTAATGGGACGCTTAACAAGAGATCCTGAGGTAAGATATTCCGCAGGAGAGAATGCACTGGCAATTGCCAGATACACATTAGCGGTAGACAGAAGATTCCGTCGCGACGGAGAAGCAAGTGCTGATTTCATTCAGTGTGTTTCTTTTGGACGTACGGCAGAGTTTGCTGAGAAGTATTTCCGTCAGGGACTGAAGATTGCCGTTACAGGTCGTATTCAGACCGGAAGCTATACCAACCGTGATGGACAGAAGGTTTACACTACAGAGGTTGTTGTGGAAGATCAGGAGTTTGCTGAGAGCAAGGCTTCCAGCGACAGTTATGCTGCTTCCCATCCGCGCACAAGTGCACCGGAGGCATCTATGCCGAACCCGGGAACCGCTGCAGAGGGCTTTATGAACATTCCGGATGGCATTGACGAGGAATTGCCATTTAACTAGAGCTTAGCTCTTAGAACTGAATAAAACAGGAGGAAAACCAACATGGCTTACAATAATAGAAGCGAAAGACCAGATTCTCCAATGAAGAGAAGAGGCGGCCGCAGAAGAAAAAAAGTTTGCGTATTCTGTGGTAAAGAGAATAACGAGATCGATTACAAGGATGTAGCAAAATTAAGAAAATATGTTTCCGAGAGAGGAAAAATCCTTCCTAGAAGAATCACAGGAAACTGCGCGAAACATCAGAGAGCTCTGACTGTTGCTGTTAAGAGAGCACGTCATCTTGCTATGATGCCATACATCCAGGACTAATTTGGAAGTGTTTACCGCCATCCGGAAGGATGGCGGTTTTTCTGTCTAATCTTCTATGGAAAAATCCTTAGAAATCTGTTATACTATCTGGCAAAGGCGTATTTTGCCTGTCACTATGTAAAAGGTACCTGAAGATTTGTAAGTGAGGATAAACTTATGAATAAAAAACTGAAATTCAAGGGATCCATGAAGCAGTTCATGAGGTGGCCACTGTATCTGACCATTCTTCTTATATGGCTGGATATTCTTATTTTTATGATAAGTGTGAAAGCAGGAATTCTTGCTACACTTGGAATTGTGGTATATATTGTGGCAGCACTTCTGCTTACCCGCTTTTATAGGCCGCTGATTCTCAATGATCTGATCGCGTTTGCCAATCAGTATGAATCTCTTGAGAAGCGTCTTCTGGATGATCTGGCTCTTCCCTATGCCATTATGGACACCAATGGAAGAATGATCTGGTCTAACAAGGTGTTTGCAGAGCTTACCGGGAAAGAACAGCTGTATAACAAGCACATTACCACTATTTTTCCGGAGATCACACCGGATAAACTTCCTGTACCTGAGAAACAGGAGATCACAGAGATGAGCACCAACTTTGGTGACAGGATCTATCGTGTTTCCATGCAGCTGGTTACTATGAAAGATGTGGTAAATGAAGCCCGTATTCTGGAAAATGTGGATGCAGACATTAATCTTGTGGCAATGTTTTTCTATGATGAGACAGAGCTTCAGGAATATATTCAGAAGAATGAGGATGATAAGCTGGTAGTTGCTCTGGCATATCTGGACAATTATGAAGAAGCTCTGGAAGGTGTGGAAGAAGTCAGAAGATCCCTTCTGATCGCACTGATCGACAGGAAAATCACCAAGTATTTTTCCAATTTTGACGGACTTGTACGCAAGCTGGAGCGGGATAAATACTTCCTGATCATGCGTCAGAGTTCCCTGGAAGCATTGAAAGAACAGCGTTTTCATATTCTGGATGAAGTTAAGACGGTCAATATTGGTAATGAAATGGCAGTCACCCTAAGTATCGGTATTGGTCTGAACGGCGCAAACTATCTGCAGAATTATGAATATTGCCGTATTGCCATTGAGATGGCTCTTGGACGCGGCGGTGACCAGGTAGTAATTAAGAATGGAGATTCTATCGCCTATTTTGGCGGAAAATCCCAGCAGGTGGAGAAAAATACCCGCGTAAAGGCCCGAGTGAAGGCACAGGCTCTGAAAGAGTTTATGAGCACCAAGGATCGTGTTGTGGTTATGGGACATAAGATCACAGACGTAGATGCCCTTGGGGCTGCAATCGGTATTTATCGCGCAGGAAAGACCCTTGGCAAGCCAGTCTATATTGTAGTAAATGATCCGACCACATCCATCCGTCCGTTGATGGCGGGGTATATCAATAATCCGGATTATGAGCCTTCCATGTTTGTAGATTGTGCCCAGGCAAAGGATCTTGTGGATAATAATACAGTTGTGGTTGTGGTGGACACAAACAAACCAAGTTATACAGAGTGTCAGGATCTTCTTTATCTGACCAGGACGATCGTGGTGCTGGATCATCACAGAAGAGGCAGTGAAGTGATACAGAACGCAGTACTTTCCTATGTGGAGCCATATGCATCCTCCACATGTGAGATGGTTGCCGAGATCCTTCAGTATTTTGACGAGGATCTGCGTCTTCGCAGCCTGGAGGCGGATTGTCTGTATGCAGGTATGGTAATTGATACCAATAATTTTACTACACGCTCCGGCGTGCGTACTTTCGAAGCAGCTGCTTATCTTCGGAGAAATGGCGCAGATATTACAAGAGTCCGCAAAATGCTTCGGGATAACATTGATGCATATAAAGCAAGAGCGGAAGTTGTCCGCACTGCCCAGATTTACAGAAATTGTTTTGCAATAGGAAGATGCCCCAGCGAGGGGTTGGAAAGTCCTACAGTAGTAGGAGCCCAGGCCGCAAATGAGCTTCTGAATATTGCAGGTGTGAAGGCTTCTTTTGTTCTTACTCCATATAATAATGAGGTGTATGTAAGTGCCCGTGCCATTGATGAGGTCAATGTGCAGGTTATGATGGAGAGAATGGGCGGCGGAGGTCATCTGAACATTGCCGGAGCCCAGGTGAAGGCTACGGAAGATGAGACAGAGAAAATGATCAAAGATATTATAGATCAGTTATACCAGGAAGGAGAATTCAAAGAATGAAAGTAATTTTACTGGAAGATGTAAAAGCCCTTGGAAAAAAGGGAGAGATTGTAAACGTCAGTGACGGATATGCAAGAAACATGATCCTGCCGAAGAAGCTTGGACTTGAGGCAACTCCAAAGAACTTAAATGATCTGAAGCTTCAGAAGGCAAATGAAGAGAAAGTTGCCCAGGAGAATTTAGAAGCTGCCAGAGCTTTTGCCAAGAATCTTGAAGATAAAGAGGTTATTCTTACTCTTAAAGTGGGAGAGGGCGGAAGAACATTTGGCTCTGTTTCCACAAAAGAAATTTCAGAAGCTGCCAAGAAACAGCTGAATCTCGATATAGAGAAAAAGAAACTGGTACTTCCAAACCCGATCCGCAATCTTGGCGTAACAAATGTACCGGTTAAGCTTCATCCTAAGGTAACCGGAAGCCTGAAAGTATGGGTAAAGGAAGAGGCATAAGGGCTACTGTGAAGAAGTGTAAACAGTAATGCATAAAGCTGCAGGAGAGGATGTTTTTTACGAAATGGAAGAAGCATTGATCAAGAGGATACTTCCTCACAGCATTGAAGCGGAACAGTCCGTTATTGGTTCCATGATCCTGGACCGTGATGCCATTCTGGTAGCATCAGAGATTCTTACAAGTGATGACTTTTACCAGAGCCAGTATGGTATTATTTTTGATGCCATGGTGGAGTTATGTAATGAAGGAAAGCCGGTGGATCTGATCACTCTTCAGAACCGTCTGAAAGAGAAGGAACTTCCACCAGATATCAGCAGTATGGAATATGTAAGAGATCTGATTTCTGCAGTTCCCACTTCTGCCAACGTAAAGTATTATGCCAATATTGTCAGCGAAAAGGCTGTCCTTCGAAGACTGATCAAAGTGAATGAGGAAGTGGAAAATGCCTGCTATATGGAGAAAGAAGGCACACAAATGATCCTGGAGGAAGCGGAGAAGAAATTGTTTAATGTTCTTCAGAGACGCTCCAGTGATGAGTTTGTGCCTATCCAGCAGGTGGTTTTGAATGCGGTGAACAATATTGAGAAAGCTTCCAAGATGAAGGGAACGGTAACTGGTATTCCTACCGGTTTCGTGGATCTGGATTACAAGACCTCCGGAATGCATGCTTCAGACCTGGTGCTGATCGCAGCCCGTCCGTCTATGGGAAAAACTGCTTTCGTTCTTAATATTGCCCAGTATATGGCATTTCGTAAGGACGTTACGGTAGCGATATTCAGTCTGGAGATGTCCAAGGAGCAGCTTGTAAACCGTCTCCTTGCCATGGAATCTCATGTGGATTCCCAGAATATGAGAACTGGTAATCTGAAAGACGAGGATTGGACCAAGCTGGTGGAGGGTGCAGATATTATCGGACGCTCTAATCTTATTATTGATGATACCCCCGGTATTTCCATTTCCGAGCTGCGTTCCAAGTGCCGAAAATACAAATTAGAGCACAATCTTGGAATTATTATGATTGATTATCTTCAGCTGATGAGTGGAAGCGGACATTCTGATTCCAGACAGCAGGAAATTTCCGATATTTCACGTTCACTGAAAGCACTTGCCCGTGAGATCAGCGTTCCGGTCATTGCACTTTCACAGCTCAGTCGAGCTGTAGAGCAGCGCCCGGATCACAGACCTATGCTTTCTGACCTGCGAGAGTCGGGAGCTATTGAGCAGGATGCTGATATGGTAATGTTTATCTACCGTGATGATTATTATCATAAGGATACGGAGAAAAAGGGAATTGCTGAGATCATTATAGCGAAACAGAGAAACGGTCCTATTGGTACCGTTGAGCTGGTATGGCTGCCTCAGTATACACAGTTTGTAAATATGAAAAAATAAGGAAATGCTGATTGATTATGGTATTTCTTCGAAAAGGCCGGCATGTTATGTCGACCTTTTTTTCTTGCATTTGAAAGTCCTTTTGTTATAATAAAAACAGTGAATTATGCTATTGTTCATGCAGATGCTGTCTGGCAGCCAGACTGATTCGTTTTGTGGACAGCAACAATTTCATGAGGAGGGGTAGTATGGAAAAATGCTATACCGTGGCTGAGACTGTGAAGCTGACAGGGGTGAAATCATATGTCCTTCGTTATTGGGAGGATGAACTTTCCCTTCCTATTCGCAGAAATGAGCTGGGGCATCGCTGCTACACCCAGGATGATATTCAACTGTTTTTGAACATTAAAGAACTAAAGAACAGAGGCTTGCAGCTTCGGGCGATACATGATCTTCTTCCAAAGCTTACCAAAAAAGAAGGAATGGAAGTAATCGTGCCGGAAGAAAAGGATAAAATACATTTACTGGAATCTGAGAGTATAGAAAAAGACGAGAATGAAACAAGAGATACACTTCGGGAAGAACTGCTGGAGAATGTTCAGAATTTTAAAGCGGAGCCAGATAAAAAGATTCTGGAGTTTCAGGAGATATTAGAACGTCTGATTACTCAGGAGCTTCATGCCCAAAAAGAAGGAGAAGACAGGTGGCGCACTCTGGATGCAGCCATCAGGAGACAGCAGATGGCAAGAAGAGAAGCAGCTGCATCTTCGGAGAAGAAGGGAAAAAAGAAAAACGGAGTGTAGAATGTGTTTGAAAAAGGGGAGCTCCATAGGAAGCTCCCCTTCATGCTATCATCACTTATGTGGGAAAATCAACCCTCGCTGATAGCGCCTGTAGGACAGGCATCAGCACAAGTTCCGCAGTCCATGCAGGAATCTGCATCGATTACGTAATGATCATCTCCCTGAGAAATAGCACCTGCTGGGCACTCGCTCTCGCATGTTCCACAGCTTACGCACTCGTCAGAAATTACATATGCCATTGTTATATCCTCCTTTAATCTCTTTAGTTCCCTTATGATTACTGTTCACAGAGTGAACAGAAACCCTTTCTGGGATATGAGTCTATTCTAATATATATGTCAAAGGATATCAAGTACAAAATTATAAACAAAATTTTAGAATTGTGACGGTTGCGCAAATGTGTATTTGGTATTATAATAGTGGAACGTGGAGAGTTACTGCCGGTTTTGATGTAATGGCAGGGAATTTTTTACGAGAGAAGCAGTTGCTGGTCAGGTATGAACAGTAACTCGATATAAAAAAGGAGGAAACAGATCATGGCACAGGTGACAAAAGATATGCTGATTGGTCAGCTTCTTCAGTTAGATCCTAATATGGCTGGTATTCTTATGGCATCCGGTATGGGATGTGTAGGATGCCCATCCGCACAGATGGAATCTCTGGAGGAGGCTGCTATGGTACACGGAATTGATGCTGATGTTTTAATCCAGCAGCTGAACGATTATCTTGCAGGCCGTTAGTATATAGTTTCTTGACGGGCTGTTCCGGTTGAGAAGGTAACCCCGACAGAGTATATACGAACTTATAATAAAAAGGACTGGCGATTTGCCAGTCCTTTTTAATAAGGTTTTAGAGCGTGTTTGAAAAAGGCTTTCTGCAAGATGTGCGTCACAATTTGCGGGAATGATTTTTCAAACACGCTCTAGCATGTTCAAAATGTCTGCGCAGCGTGCAGGCATTTTGGAATTGTCAGGCGGAGAATCCTGGAGGCAGGATTCTTTTTATTTCAGATTTTTGCAAGCTGCTGCAAGGCTTTGCGGGAAATAAGCTCACCATGTTCCTTTAAATGAGCCTCTCCGGCAGCAGTAAAAGCGCGTCCGCTGCCGTATTCAGAAAGAATATTGCATACTTTATTGAATTCTTCTGCTGTGCAGGAGGATTGATGTACAATCAGCTGGTAAAGGGAATTCTCATCCTTGTAAAGGGTATTGATGCCTTTATAGAAGCCATCCAGTCCATGTGCGGCAGCAATGACATCATCCAGAGTATGGAAAGTATAGAGCCGTATCAGGTTTACCGAAACTTTCCGGGTATTGGAAACAGATTCAGAAGCTTCCGTACTTCTGGAAGTCCTGGAAGCTCCAGATTCTTTGACCTCCTTGTTACTGGAAGAAGCTCCCTGAGAGGCTGCTTTCTGTGTCTCCTCATATAATTTCTGGAAGATATCGATGATATTATCAGCACCATCGAAATGAAGGGTATCTTGCTTGGTTTTTTTATATGGTGAAAATTTGGAGAAACGAGTGTCAAGTTCTTCGGGATCCTCTACCTTGGTGACAATCAGAATGACACTTTCACCGTTTACGGGAATTGCCTCGATCATCAGCGGGATGTTATCAGCTTCAAAGCCAAATTCAATCTGAGCCTGCTGCATCATTTCACGGAAAAGCTTCTTGGCTTTATCTGTGCCGTAGGCAAGCTCGCTGATACGGATCTGGTGGCTGTCCAGATCTTCCTTTGTAAGAGTACAGCGGATTTGATTGTCACTGATTTTTTCTATTTTCATATGATCACATCCTGTTCTTGGAAATAGTGTTTATTATTAAAAGATTACCATAATCAGTTGTTAATGCTCACTTCGCGAATAACAACACACTTCGCGATGCACAGAAATCATACATTCGCATGATTTCGCGCCGGGTTCCCCAGGTTTTCTGTGAACTATATTCACAAAAATACCTTGCGGAACACTACCAGTGAACAGTAACAATCAGCTATCTTGATTCCTCATTGTATAATATATGTTTCAAAAGTGCAATAGGAAAAAAACAGGTAATTTCAGTTTGCAAATTTCAGTTGCAACTTATTAAATTTTTCGAAACAGAATGGAAAAAAAGAATAAACTGGTCAAAATCTATTGCATAATGGAAAATGAATCCGTATAATGGGGAACAAGAAAAAAGAAATGGATCTGTGACTCACAAGCAATTGAGAACAGAGATAACACAGATTCGTATTAAATATTAACATTAACATCTATTTTTTCTAAAAACAGCGTCGATTTATCATGCAGCGTATCAGCTGGGGCGGTGTTTGCATTCCCTGAAGATGAAATGAGCTCACATTCCGTCTCTTTTTTCTGCAAAATGATTCAGGTGTTTTCTGAATCCATAAAGGAGGAAAGGAGGTTAGGACACGAAGCGTATATCACGATCAGGAAAGGAAGAATCCTGCAGATCGCTGGAGGGTGAGCTGAATCAGTATGAAGAACTGGGAATTGCTCTTTATCTGGAAGGGCTGCCCAGTGATGCCAGAGCCATTGCAAAAGCCTGTCAGATTGCAGATGGCGGAGGATATATGCGGGATTATACAGAGGACGAGAATGGGCATATAGCCCGTGTGGATTTCGATTTTGTAATCGATGATCAGCAGTTGTAAGCCATGAATATTCAGTACATACCGGAATTTCTTCAAGACCAGCAGTTTCCCCCTACTCATGCTTTGGCAGGAAGAAATTTCCGGTGCTGCTGATTGCAGGAATGATTCTAGTACATCGAATATTAAGTAATTGCCATATTGACTTGTCTGATTTTTCATCTGCTGCGTTGTCGTCAGTCGCCGTAGCCACCGCTACGCCTCCTTCCTCCGCCTTGCATATGAGAAAATCATCCTACGTCAATATAGCAGATACTTAATTTTCGATGTACTAGATACCAACATTCAATAATGTAAACAAATTGTAAAAAGTCGAATTATGTAATACAATCCTGAAAAAAAATATGTTATAATGATAATCAATTGTGGAAAAGTCCGCAGCAGATATCAATTAGACGTTCACTGAGAGGATAAATATTTTATGAAGAGAAGAATTAATCCTGTAGTAGTGGTATGCATGCTGATCGCAGCAGTTACCCTGATCGGAATTGTTACAACCCTGATCATGCGCCGCATTCCTACCAGGAAACAGATGGATTTGACTGAATATTATGGACAGACAGACGATTCAGAAGCCGTAATTATAGTAGGTACCCAGATTCTGGAGCAGAAGGCAGTTATGTCTGGCGAACAGCCATATCTTCCTGTAGATGTGGTGGATAGTTATCTGAACCAGAGATATTACTGGGATGAAGAAGGTCAGCAGATTCTGTACGCTACTCCGTCGGAGCTGATTTATACACCTGCTTCCGCTGAGGCGGGCGGTGATGTATGGCTGAAGGACGGAACCGCTTATCTGAGCCTTGATTTTATAAAGAGATATACAGATCTGGATACTTATGTGTACCAGCAGCCAAACCGTATAGCGATTCAGAAGGATTTTTCAGGCGTATCAGTTGTCACAGCAACTAAGGATACATATGTGCGCTACCGTGGAGGAATCAAATCAGAAGTACTGTCCAGGGTAAACAAAGGAGATAATCTGATCCTTATGGAAGAACTGGAGAACTGGGATCAGGTAGCCACATGGGACGGTTATATCGGATATATAGAGAAGAGCAGTGTAAGTGATGTTCAGAATCTGAATATGGACAGAGAAGCAGTTGGGGAATCTTATACTTATCTTACCATGGACCAGCCAGTGAATCTGGTATGGCATCAGGTAATGTCCACAGATGCCAATGCAGGACTTTCAGAGGCTATTCAGAATATGACCGGAGTGAATGTAATTTCACCAACCTGGTTCTATGTAACTGACAACAATGGTAATATTATCAACAATGCTACAGCTGATTATGTATCTCTTGCCCATGAAAAAGGGCTGAAGGTATGGGGACTTGTGGACAATTTTACGCAGGACATCAGTACTTATGAGGTATTGTCCAGAACAAGTTCCAGACAGAATCTGGTTTCACAGTTGGTGAATGCAGCTGTTGGAGCTGGAATTGATGGAATTAATGTGGATTTCGAGCAGCTTAGTGAGGACGTGGGCGTTCATTTCCTGGAGTTCCTCCGGGAGCTTTCTATAGAATGCCATAAGAACAATCTTGTTCTTTCCGTAGACAATCCGGTTCCAGAGGATTTCACCAGTCATTATGACAGGGCTGAACAGGGCAAGGTAGTAGATTATGTCATTATTATGGGATATGACGAGCACTACGTTGGATCCGAGGAAGCGGGCTCAGTAGCGTCTCTTCCATGGGTAGAGAAGGGAATTCAGGATACTATCGCTGAAGTTCCGGCGCAGCGTGTGATCAATGCAGTTCCATTTTACACAAGATTATGGAAAACAGAAGCTGGCAGCTTATCCAGTGAGGCAATTGGCATGGATACTGCCCAGGAAGTAGTAAATACAAATAATGCCCAGGTATACTGGGACAGCGATGTAAGTCAGAATTATGGAAGCTTTGAGAAGGATGGATGCACTTACCAGATCTGGATTGAGGATTCTCAGTCTATTGCAGCGAAGGTACAGCTGGTACAGAAATATAATCTTGCCGGTGTGGCAGCATGGAAATTGGGATTTGAGAATAGCAGTATCTGGCAGGTGATCACAGATAATCTGTCTGCGTCTAATTAAAACAGGTACTATTTTGCGAAGCATATTGCTGTGAGGGTACTGAACAGTTACGCCTTTTTCAAACATGCTCTAATACACGAATGATAAAAACACTCTCTGAGACATATAAATAATGTGAAGGTCGTGAACAGCGACAAAAGACGAAAGTTTAACGATAACATTATATATTATATGCCAGGGGGTGTTTTATATTGAAAAAGCATATAGTGGAGCTGATTATGGGATGTCTTTTGCTGATATGCTTTTATTATCTTTCCCGCGAGGCGGCAGCAGTATCGGTAGAGATGAATCAGAAGCAGGTAATTGTGGTGGATTGTGGTCATGGAGGAATGGATCCAGGTATGATCGGGATAGACGGTCTGAAGGAGAAGGATGTAAATCTTGCCATTGGCCTGAAAGTGAAAAGTGCATTGGAAAAGAAAGATTTTCAGGTGGTTATGACCAGGGAAACAGACGTGGGATTATACGATGAAGACTCTAATAATAAGAAAGTACAGGATATGCAAAAAAGGATTTTTCTTATTCAGGAAGTAAAGCCTGTACTTGCAGTAAGTATCCATCAGAACAGTTACGAAGATTCTGGGGTGAAGGGTCCTCAGGTTTTCTATTATCGGGACTCTGTTAAGGGAGAAGAACTGGCGGAAATAATTCAGGAGAAACTGAATGATTATCTTGAGGTGGAGCGGCCAAGGCAGGCGAAAGGAAATACTACTTATTATCTTTTGAAACGAAGCCCGGGGATATTGAATATTGTGGAGTGTGGATTCCTTACGAACCCGGAAGAAGCCGGAAAACTGTTACAGGATGATTATCAGGAAAAAGTAGCGGCAGCAGTGGCTGACGGTGTGGAAGAATACATAAAAAATAATGAACAATGAGAATCCTCTGTTAATGAAAAAACATTTCAGTTTATCAAAAACTATACACTTTTCAGAAGCTGTGGATTCTGCTATACTGGACTGGAAAAAATAAGCGAGGGAAAATACCATGTTAGGATGTGTTTATCTGATTCTGGCAGCATTATTGGGTAGGGAAATTACCCATAATTTTTTGCCGGAACAAAGAATGAGAGAAAAAGGAATCACGCCCTTGTGGGTGACTTTTGCAGCGTCATTTGGAAGTGGTGTGCTGCTTATGACCTGGGCTGTCTATATAGCAGCATGGCTGCTAAGCGTGTACTCTGAAGCGGAGAACCCCCTCTTTGGAGCAAATCTGATGGTGATGGCAGCTGTGGGGATATTTTTGCTCTTGTGCTGTTATAGAAGAAAAGGTTCTTTTGGGAAATTTATTAAAAGACTTTCCGGCGAGGTTCCTCCAGCGAAAGAAATCGTGTTCTTATTGATTTTACTGGCGGGAATTACCTGGATCATGGTATTTGTATTTCATGTTAGTGACGGATATTTGTATTCCGGATTTACTGTATTTGGAGATTATGCCCCTCATACAGCGATGATGAGATCATTTTCGCTGGGAAATAATTTCCCCACGCAGTATCCTCATTTTGGTGGTGAAGATGTAAAATACCATTTTATGTTTCAGTTTCTGACAGGAAACCTGGAATATCTTGGAATGAGAATTGATATAGCGTACAATGCCGTAAGCAGTCTGTCACTCTGGTGCTTCTTTATCATGCTGTATTCTATGGCGAAAAGGTTCTTTGGCAGTATGAGTGCCGGAGTGCTTTCTGTTTTGTTTGTTGTATTTCGAAGTGGAACTGCTTTTTTCAGATTTGCATATGAACATTTACAGGCTGGTGATTTGTGGGAGACTCTGGCCGGGAATACTGCTTTTATTGGATATACCCCCAATGAGAACTGGGGACTTTGGAATTTTAATGTATATTTGAATCAGCGGCACTTGGGATTTGGTCTTTTGATGGCTGCGCTGGTATTATGGATTTTCCTGGACTGGGTGGAAGAAAGCTGTGCAGAGAAAGATAAGGGAATATTGTGGCTGAAGAACAGATTTCTTACAAAAAAAGCATGGATGTTTAAGAAACCTGATACAGCTCTTTTTGCCGGAATGCTATTGGGTCTGTGTTCATTTTGGAATGGAGCTGCTGTAATTGCATGTCTTCTGATTCTTATGGGATTTGCCTTTTTTTCTGATGGAAAACTTGACTATCTGATTCTGGCAATCGTGACAGTTGTGTTCTCGGAAATTCAATCTAAAATGTTTGTATGGGGAAGTGTTGTATCACCTTCTGTATATTTTGGATTTCTGGCAGAAAAGAAATCACTTCCAGGCATAGCTGTATATTTATTTGAAATAAGCGGCATTGTTTTCCTTGGCGTTTTAGTACTGCTGTTTTTTCTGAAAAAAATGGAAAGAGCAGTTGCAGTGAGTATACTTTTCCCAACAATCTTTGCATTTGTGGCGTCTCTTACACCAGATATAAACGTGAATCATAAATATATTATAATATCTTATGCATTCCTTGCTGTTTTCTGGGGTGGAGCTGTAAGCAGATTGTTCCATTGGAAAGGTGCTGTTGGGAAAATTTTGAGTTTGATTCTGGCACTTAGTCTGACCATAACAGGAATTTATGATTTTGCAGTAATCCTAAAAGATAATGATTCGGGACATCGGGTTTCTGTGAACCTGAACAGTGGACTGACCAGCTGGCTTGCAGAAAATCTGAAAAAAGACGATCTGATTTTGACACCGGAATACAGTATAAATGAAGTCACTATGTCAGGGGTTATGATGTATCTGGGATGGCCTTATTATGCATGGTCCGCAGGCTATGACACTTATTACAGGGCTGCCAGGGCAGTAGAAATCTATACAACAGCCAGCGCACAGGTACTAAAGAAAACAGTTGAGGAAGAACAAATTACATATATCCTTTTTGAGGAAGGTATGAAATTTGAGGAGAAAGAATGCCGCGAAGATGTGATTGCGGATACATATCCTCTGGTGTATCAGTCAGATGACGGGAGAATAAGAATTTATGGAACAAAAGAATAAGAAAAAAATCAGTACACAAACAATAATTAAACTTCTGCTGGCGGTGGTGCTGCTTGGCCTATCTGCATTTTTACTGAAAGGTGATGTGTGGACTTTCTGGACTTGGTGGCTTCTGGCGGGAGTGATGGGATTTGCTGCAATGCCTGTTACAGGAAGACTGTTCTGGCGTTTTGAGGACAAAGGATGGATTTTTTCTAAGGTACTGGCGATTGCTGCAACAGGTTTTCTTACCTGGTTTCTGACAGCTATCAGACTAATCCCTTTTAATGCCCTGACTTGTGCTGCTGTAACAATCCTATGCGCAGTTATCTGTTTTTTCCTTCTTCGAAAGGAATCAAAAGAAAAGACAGAATGTTTTCCAGTTGACAGGATTTCTCTGATTTACTGGGAAGAATTATTGTTTTTCCTTGCATTTCTTATGTGGACATATCTGGCAGGATTCCGCCCTGCTGCATATGGAACCGAGAAGTTCATGGATTATGGTTTTATGGAAGCTATGATGAGAAGCACCACACTTCCGGCAAGAGATCTGTGGTATTCAGAAGGACATATTAATTATTATTATGGCGGTCAGTATTTTGCTGTTTTTCTTACCAAGCTTTCCCATACAAAGGTGGAACTGACTTACAATCTTATGCGTACTTTTGTAGCCGGACTGGCTTTTGCAATGCCATTTTCCCTTGTTTACCAGATGATGTCAGACCGTATGAAGGGACAGCAAAAAAGCGAAAAAGTAATAAAAGGACTTCCTTTTGCAGCTGGATTTACAGCTGGTACAGCTGTTTCCATTGCAGGAAATATGCATTACGTAATTTATGCGCAGATCATTCCCCTGATTGAGAAGCTGACAGGTAAGGAAGTGAGCAGTTACTGGTTTCCGGATGCTACCCGCTATATAGGATATAATCCATATCGTGAGGAAGACCGGACGATACATGAATTTCCCTGCTATTCTTTTGTACTGGGAGATCTTCATGCTCATGTGGTAAATATTATGTTTGTACTTCTTGTAATAGCATTTCTTTATGTATGGCTAAGGGGTGTGCGCAAGAAAACAGTACCGGTTGAGACTTCCATGAAAGATGGAAAATTCTGGAAAGAGCAGCTTCTTATGACTCATCTTCTGGTAATCAGTGCGCTTCTCGGAATGTTTCAGTGGACAAATTTCTGGGATTTTGTAATTTATTATGTAGTAACTCTTGGAACGGTGCTTTTTGCCAATATTATCCGTTTCCAGGGAAAAATAAAGAAAATCATGGTTGTAACTTTTGCACAAATGGCAGAAATCTATCTGCTTGCCTATCTTGTGATCCTGCCATTTACCTTACAGTTTGACACTATGGTGGATGGAATAGGAATTGCCAAGTACCATTCCTATTTCTACCAGCTGCTGGTTCTCTGGGGACTTCCGGCAGTTCTTACCATTACATTTGTAATTTCTATTCTCTGGGAAAAGCTGCGGGGGATGGAGCACAAGAGCCTGTACCGTCTTATGAAAGCTATCCGCACGGCAGATCTTTTTGCCATTATTATGGGACTTTGCGCTATTGGTCTGGTGGTAATCCCGGAATTTGTTTACGTGCGTGATATTTATGAAAATGGAAATGCCAGGGCAAACACTATGTTCAAGCTTACTTATCAGGCATATATTATGTTTGCACTGACTATGGGATATGGAATTTACAGACTTCTGGCTGTTAGCAGACAGAAAGTATTTAAGATCATTTCCGGAATCTGTCTGTTTTTCCTGATCTGGACGGTAGGATATTTTGGAAAAAGTGTGGATTCCTGGTTTGGAAAGGTTTTGAATCCGTCAGGCTATCAGGGGCTTTATGCTCTGGGCTATCTGGATACGGATTTTTCAGAGGATGTGTCTGCAATCCAATGGCTAAAGGAGAATATTAAAGGGGCTCCGGTAGTGCTGGAGGCAAACGGTGACAGCTACAGCGGTTATGAGCGTGTTTCTGCAGCTACAGGTCTTCCAACAATTCTTGGCTGGTATGTACACGAATGGCTCTGGAGGAATGATACAGATGATCTGAACCGGAAACAGGCAGATATTATGAGTATTTATACTTCACAGGATGAGACCCAGGTAAGAGCTCTTCTTACGGAATATGGTGTTTCCTATATCTTTGTGGGCTCTAAAGAAAGAGAGAAATATGAGGACAGCCTGAATAATGCACTTCTTCAGTCACTTGGAGAAATTGTATTTATGGATGAAGATTCCGGCACTTATATTGTTAAGGTGGATTGACAAGGTTTTTAAACTGGTGTTATATTAAAGAATACTGAAAAATTAATAGAAAGCTGGACTAAAATGAAAGCAGAAATTGTAGCTATGACGGCAGATGCTATCGACCATGCGGCACTTGCCAGAGGCGGAGAGATATTGAAACAGGGAGGACTGGTGGCATTCCCTACAGAAACTGTTTACGGTCTTGGAGGAAATGCACTGGATCCTATGGCTTCGAAGAAGATATATGCAGCCAAGGGACGTCCTTCGGATAACCCGTTGATCGTTCATATTGCAGATTTAAATGCGCTGGTTCCAATTGTAAAGGAAGTACCGGAGAAGGCGAAGATACTGGCAGAGAAATTCTGGCCTGGTCCCCTGACTATGATTTTTGAGAAATCAGACTTGGTTCCATTGGAGACAACTGGTGGTCTCAACAGTGTAGCTGTGCGTTTTCCAAGTGATCCCATTGCAGCGGAGCTTATTTTGCAGGCAGGGGGATACGTGGCAGCGCCAAGTGCAAATACTTCCGGACGGCCAAGCCCGACTACAGCACAGCATGTTGAGGAGGACTTAGGGGATGCCATTGAGATGATCATTGATGGAGGTCCTGTGGGAATTGGCCTGGAGTCAACGATTGTAGATTTTACCGAGGACGTGCCGGTGGTTTTAAGACCCGGTTATATTTCACTGGAAATGCTCCAGGAGGTTCTTGGTGATGTGAGAATGGACAAAGGTCTTATAAAGCCTGATAGTAAAGTTCATCCCAAGGCGCCGGGAATGAAATATCGGCATTATGCACCGAAAGCAGATCTTGCAATTGTGGAGGGCCCCACAGAAGAAGTAATAAATGCCATTAATCAGTTTGTAAAGGAAGATCAGGCAAATGGACTTCAGGCGGGGATTATTGCCACAGAAGAGACTATTTCCAGATATCCCTGTGGAACTGTGAAGTGTATTGGAAGCAGAGAGGCAGAGGAAACCATTGCTCATAACCTTTATGAGGTGCTGCGTGAATTCGATCAGTGCCAGGTAAGCAAAATTTATTCCGAAGCTTTTTATACCCCAAAAATGGGACAGGCAATTATGAACCGGCTTCTAAAAGCAGCCGGTCACAAAATAATCAATATAAGGAGAGAAGAACAATGAGAGTAGCATTAGGTAGTGATCATGGCGGATTTGAACTGAAACAGGAGATTATCAAATATCTGGAAGAAAAGAATATTGAGTATAAGGATTACGGCTGCTACAGCACAGAGTCCACAGACTATCCGATCTATGCAAAGAAAGTTGCACATGGGATTCTGGACGGAGAGTGTGAGCTTGGAATCCTTGTATGCGGAACAGGTATTGGTATTTCTATCACTGCAAACAAAATTAAGGGAATTCGTGCAGCAGTATGTACAGACTGCTTTACTGCTGAAGCAACCAGACTTCACAATGACGCAAACATCCTTGCGCTTGGAGGCCGTGTAGTTGGACCTGGACTTGCAGTTAAGATTGTGGATACTTTCCTGAATACACCATTTTCAGGAGATGAGAGACATATCCGCCGAATTGCTCAGATCGAGACGGAATAGGAAGGAGAGCTCTTCTATGGAGAACACAAATCAGAAAAACACCGGGAATATACAGATCGCGCCTGTAAGTGCTGCATCAGATCTGAACCACAAAAGAGAAGGTTACCTTACCTGGGACGAATATTTCATGGGAGTTGCCATGCTTTCCGGCATGCGCTCCAAGGATCCCAATTCACAGGTAGGAGCGTGTATTGTCAGCGATGATAATAAAATTCTTTCCATGGGATATAATGGTTTCCCAAAAGGCTGTTCAGATGATGAATTTCCTTGGGCAAGAGAGGGAGAGCCTCTGGATACCAAATATCTGTATGTGACCCATAGCGAGCTCAATGCGATTTTGAATTACCGTGGAGGAAGCCTTGAGGGAGCGAAAATGTATGTAACTCTTTTTCCATGCAATGAGTGTGCCAAGGCAATCATCCAGGCAGGAATCAAGACTCTGGTCTATGATTGTGACAAATATGCAAGCACTCCGTCAGTCCTTGCTTCCAAGAGAATGCTGGACTCCGCCGGTGTACGCTATTATCAATACAAGAGAACCGGACGCGAGATTTCGCTGACGGTGTAAGTTAAAGAGGTTTGTTGTGAAAAATACGAAAGAAAATACAGATTTGAATATGGGCAGAGCGAAGAATGACAGATGGAAAAAGATACTGGGAATCATTCTGAACATTGCTTTGCTTCTGCTTATAGATGGATTGTTGGTATATACTTTTATTAACGAAGAAAATCGTATATATAAAGGAACAATCATTAAAATATTACTAATTGTTACAGGAAATATCTTGTTTCTTGTTCTTCTGTTCTGGGGAGAGAAAATCTGCAGTGCAATAAAAAATACCACTTTTTTGAGAATAGCAGATGTCATATTGCTGCTGGTAACTCCTGGAATTGTATTTATGCTTGTCCAGATGGTCACCTGGGTGTCAGGATATAAGAATAAAGCAGTGTCAACATTTAAAGGCCTGGTCAAGATGTCGCTACTGATGGAGCAGCCTTATTTGAGACTGAATCTTATTATTTATGCAATATTTTTTATAATACTTATTATTTTATTCAGGAAAATCAATATTGCTTCTTCTGCGTTGTGTTACCTTTTTATAATCCTTGCAATGGTAAACTATTATGTAATGGAATTTCGTGGAGAACCATTCCAGCTTCTTGACATTGTAGGAATGGGAACGGCAGCAGAAGTTGTTGGAGAATATAGCTTCAAAATCAAACTGATGCTTGGAATTCCACTGATCTATGCCCTGGTATTTGGTGAGTTTGTACTGAAATTCCAGAAACTGGAGCTTGGAAAAAAGAGCAGAAAGAATACAGCTGCCCGGTTTGGTGTACTGGCTGTGATCGTGATTACATTATGTTTTACCATAAGACCTATCCTCCAGAAGCTTGACGCTGTTACTTTATGGCAGATTAACCGTATTTATAAAGAACAGGGCTACATTTCCTCTCTTGTTAAGGAAATCAGGTATTTTTATATCGAGCAGCCAGAAGGCTATTCTGTTGGAAAAACCGTAGAACTGGCACAGGAAATTGAAGATGGGGAAAATATTGTTTCAGAGACAGACAAGAGTGAGTCTGAAGAAAGTGTTGATAATACAGCTGCAGATACTTCTGAAACAGTAACACCGAAAAATATTATCCTGATCATGAATGAAAGTCTTACAGATTTTGAAAATGTAGGTGAAATAAAGTCAAATGTAGAAATTTTGCCATACATAAGAAGCCTTAACAAAAATGTAAAACATGGACAGCTTCATGTACCTACATTCGGAGCCGGAACTGCACGCTCTGAATATGAGGCTCTTACAGGAAACAGTATGAGCTTTTTGCCATCCGGAAGTGTTCCTTATCAGCTTTATGTGCGGGATCCGGAGTATGGTCTGGCAGATATCCTGAAATCCCAGGGATATTACACAATTGCCATGCATCCCAACAAGGCTCATAACTGGAACCGGGCCTCTGTTTATCCATGCATGGGATTTGATGAATTTATCAGCCTGGAGAACTGGGGAGAGGAACACAGAGAGCTTCTTCGAAATTATGTAAGTGACAAAGCAACATTTGAAAAGATCATCAGCCTTTATGAAGAGAAGGATGCGGATGAAAAATTATTTACATTCTGTGTAACCATGCAGAATCATGGCGGTTATACAGTAGAAGACAGAGCTGGATTTGAACCTACTGTAAAGCTTGGATATGATACAGAGTATCCTCTGGCTGAAACGTATTTATCGTTGGCAAGAGAGTCTGATTCAGCATTTAAGGAATTGCTGGAGTACTTTGAAAAAGTAGATGAGCCTACCATGATTGTTATGTTTGGGGATCACTGGCCTAAGATTGAAGAAGAATTTATGGCGAAACTTTTAGGCGGCAACAGGCAGAGCCTGGGACTTGTTGAAAGCCAGCAGTCCTATACAACTCCCTATGTGATCTGGACAAATTATCCATCTGAGACAGTAGAGGAAGATTTCAGTGCTAATTATCTGGGAAGCTATATGCTTCAGCTGGCTGGTCTTGAAATGCCAGGCTACAACCAGTTCCTTATGAATCTGAAAGAGCAGCTTCCAATCATCGGAGTTGGTGCTGTTTGCGACAAAGATGGAAACTGGTATGCCAATGATGCGCTTCCGGACGATTACAAAAAACTGATGACGGATTACAATATTCTGGAATATAACAATCAGTTTGAGAAAAAGGATGTAATAGAGAGCTTGTTTACTATTGGCAATTAAGAGGTGCGTTTATGAAAAAACTGTCACAAATGTTTTGCAACCTTTTGTTAATGGCAGTAATTGATGGGCTGCTGATCTATACAGAGCTTGGAACAGCCCATCCTTTTCAAGGAGATACCAAGAAAATATTGCTGATTGCCATTGGTGATCTGATATGGATTTTATTGGTTTTGTGGGGAGACAGACTAAGTGATGCCTGGCATACCTGCAGAATATCAAAAGCAGCGGATGGAATTTTACTGATTCTGTCCGCTCCTGTTATGATAGGGGCAGTGCAGATGATTACCTGGCTTTCCGGAAAAAGAAATAAATCAGTGAATTATCTGGGAAGTCTTCTGAAAAAGGTTACTTCCCTATCTTTTATGAATCTTATAGGGAATCTGATCGTCTGTTATGTTATTCTTGGTATATTGATCCTGCTTTTTCGAAAAATAAAGACAGCTTCAGCTGTATTTTGCTGGCTTCTGATTTTGCTGGCATTGATCAATTTCTTTGTAATGGAATTCAGAGGAGAAGCTTTTTTTCTGTTGGATATCACAGGAATTGGAACTGCTGCAGATGTTGCAGGAGAATATGAGTTTAAAATACCTCTTATGCTTGGCATTCCGTTAACGTATTCTATGGTATTTGCCCAGTTTATCCTGAAATTTCAGAGACTGGAGTTAGGAAAAAAAAGCAGAAAAAATTTGATTGTGCGGTTAGCCTTTTTAGCTGTGTTTGTTGTGGCAATGGCAGTGGGATTTCGGCCTTTGATCATGAAGCAGGAAAATGTTTCATTGTGGAATGTAAACAAGGAATATCAGAATAAAGGACTGGTATATACTTTTGCAAGAGAATTCCGGTTTGTTTTTGTAGAAGAACCGGAGGGATATTCCGTGGATGCGGTAAAGAAAATTGCAGAAAAAACTGAAGGTGATCCGGCTGAAAGGCAGCAGGAGCCAGATGTAATCCCTGAGAATATTATTATGATCATGAATGAAAGTCTTGCGGATTTCGAGAGCATTGGGAGTGTCAGATCAGATGTGGAAATATTGCCGTATATTCACAGTATTGATAAAAATGTAACACATGGAAGTCTGCATATGCCCACTTACGGTGGCGGAACAGCAAGATCTGAGTATGAGGTACTTACCGGAAACAGTATTACGTTTCTTCCTTCTGGCTGTGTTCCTTATGAACTGTATGTCCGGACTCCGGAGTATGGAATGGCAGATATTCTGAAATCTCAGGGATATTATACAATTGCCATGCATCCCAATAACGGACATAACTGGAACCGCGACCAGGTATATCCGCAGATGGGCTTTGATGAGTTTTTGAATCAGGATAACTGGGGCGGAGAATATCAGGATAAACTGAGAGGCTTTGTAAGTGACCAGTCTGTTTTTGACAAGATCATCAGCCTGTATAAAGAAAAAGAAACAAATCAAAAGTTGTTTACTTTCTGCGTAACCATGCAGAACCATGGCGGATATTCCCAGAGCACTCTGAAGGGATACGAACCAGATGTAAAACTGAATTATGAAACAGAATATCCGGAGGCACAGACGTATCTGTCACTTGCCAGAGAGTCGGATAAAGCGTTTCAGAATCTTGTAGAATATTTTGAAAAGGTAGACGAGCCGACCATGATCGTCATGTTTGGAGATCACTGGCCTAAGCTGGAAGAAGGCTTTTTAGCAGAAGTTCTCGGAAAAGACAGGGAGAAGCTGGACCTTTTTGAAAGCCAGGTGACGTATACAACTCCATATGTAATCTGGACAAATTATTCTTCCGAGACTGCAGAAGAGGATATCAGTGCCAATTATCTGGGAAGTTATGTGCTGTTTAAGGCAGGAATTTCCCTTCCGTTTTATAATCAGTTCCTTATGAAACTGAAGAAACAGCTGCCGGTCATTGGTGTTGGTGCAGTGTGTGATCAGGAGGGTAACTGGTATGCTTCTGAGGATCTTCCGGACAATTACAGACAGTTTTTGAGCGATTACAATATCCTGGAATATAACAACCAGTTTGAGAAAAAAGATGTAATAGAGAGCTTGTTTACATTGAAGTAATAAAAAAGTACCCGGACAAAACAGATGCGGTGGATGGTAACTCTGGCTGTTACTGTGAACGGAGTGAACAGTAACCTCTGGCTGTTTTTTGTCTGGGTATTTTCTGTTTCGCTACTTGACATATGGGAAAATTTCGCATAAAATAAACAAGACTTAACGAGCAAATTAAATAAATGAAGTGGCAATGAAGAGAATAGTACATGAGGAGCAATCTCAGAGAGAAATCCAGGCCGACAGGCAATGGTGTGAGGATTTTGTGCGCAAGTCATGGAACCGGCCTCAGAGCTCCGCACAATTGAAGTGCGGCGTCTGTCCTACGTTATCAGGATAATTGAGTGAGCAGTGGAGCAGTCATTTCCAGTGTTAATCAGGGTGGTACCGCCGAAGCCTTTCGGTCCCTTTTGCAGGGATGGAAGGTCTTTTTTTATGTGTTTTTCAAATAATACATGGAATTTACCAGATTTCCCTGGCGTTTAAATATTAGAAAATCAAAAAGGAGAAAAATCATGGCAAAAGAAAAGAAAATGGTAGAAGCTATCACATCCATGGATGTGGATTTTGCACAGTGGTATACCGATGTTGTAAAAAAAGCGGAACTTTGCGGCTATACAAGTGTAAAGGGATGTATGGCAATCAAACCAGCAGGATATGCAATCTGGGAGAATATCCAGAAAGAGCTTGACCGCAGATTCAAAGAGACAGGCGTAGAGAATGTATACATGCCAATGTTCATTCCGGAATCCCTTCTGGACAAAGAGAAGGATCACGTAGAGGGATTTGCACCGGAAGTTGCATGGGTAACACACGGCGGACTTGATCCTCTTCAGGAGCGCCTTTGCGTACGTCCTACATCCGAGACTCTGTTCTGTGATTTCTATCAGAAAGAGATTCAGTCCCACAGAGATCTTCCGAAAGTATATAATCAGTGGTGCTCAGTAGTTCGCTGGGAGAAAACAACCCGTCCGTTCCTTCGTTCCCGTGAGTTCTTATGGCAGGAAGGACATACTGCCCACGCTACAGCTGAGGAAGCAAAAGAACGTACCATCCAGATGCTGAACCTGTATGCAGACTTCTGCGAGGAAGTACTTGCAATCCCGGTTATTAAAGGTCAGAAGACAGAGAAAGAGAAATTTGCGGGTGCAGAGGCTACTTACACAATCGAGTCTCTGATGCATGATGGAAAAGCACTTCAGTCTGGAACCAGCCATAACTTTGGTGATGGATTTGCAAGAGCATTCGGCATCCAGTACACAGATAAAAACAACCAGCTTCAGTATGTACACCAGACATCCTGGGGAATGACAACTCGTATGATCGGTGCTCTGATCATGGTTCATGGAGACAACAGCGGACTTGTTCTTCCACCAAGAATTGCTCCGGTCCAGGCTGTTGTAATCCCGATCCAGCAGAGAAAAGAGGGCGTTCTGGAGAAAACAGAGGAGCTGACACAGATTCTGAAAGCAGCTGGAATCCGTGTAAAAGCAGACGTTACAGACAAGAGCCCGGGATTCAAATTCGCAGAGCAGGAAATGCGTGGTATTCCGGTAAGAATTGAGTGCGGTCCGAAGGATATCGAGAGCGGACAGGCTGTTATCTGCCGAAGAGATACCAGAGAGAAATATATTGTGAAGTTCGAAGAACTTGCTGCTAAGGTTCAGGAAGTTCTGGACACCATGCAGAAGGAAATGCTGGAGCGTGCAAGAGCCCACAGAGATGCTCACACCTATGTAGCAACAAATTACGAAGAATTCAAGGAGACCATCAACACAAAACCTGGTTTTGTAAAAGCTATGTGGTGCGGCAACCGTGAGTGCGAAGATAAGATCAAAGAAGACGTTCAGGCAACATCCAGATGTATGCCGTTTGAGCAGGAACATTTAAGCGATGTCTGTGTATGCTGTGGAAAACCTGCCAAGAAAATGGTATACTGGGGACGTGCTTATTAATAACAAAAGGGATTGCTGTTTATTTTGCAATCAGTAGTCAAAAAGGGGCAAAATTATTTTGCCCCGCTTTGTTTTTCAAGGCAGAGAAGTGTATGAGGAGAAGTTTTGTTTTAAATCAGAGGCAGGTGATAAAGATGGTATTTGAAATTCCACAAAAAGTTGAAATAATTATAAATATTCTGGAAAAAGCTGGTTATGAGGCCTATGCAGTAGGCGGCTGTGTCCGCGATGCCCTTCTGGGAAGAACTCCAAATGACTGGGATATCACAACCTCAGCCAAGCCGGAGCAGGTCAAAGCCCTGTTTCACAGAACCGTAGATACAGGAATCGCTCACGGAACCGTAACAGTGCTGCTTGAAAAAGAGGGATTCGAGGTTACCACCTACCGGGTGGATGGCGAGTATGAAGATGGCCGTCACCCGAAAGAAGTAACCTTTACGGCCTGCCTGGAGGAAGATTTGAAGCGTCGGGACTTTACCATCAACGCCATGGCCTACAATCCAAGGAAAGGGCTGGTGGACCTTTTTGAAGGGCAGAAAGACCTGGAAAACAAGGTGATCCGCTGTGTTGGTGATCCTCTGGAACGTTTTACAGAAGACGCTCTTCGCATTATGCGTGCTGTACGTTTTTCTGCGCAGCTTGGCTTTTCCCTGGAAGAAGAGACCCGAAAAGCTCTTTCTGTGCTTGCACCAAATTTAAAACATGTAAGCGCAGAGCGGATCCAGGTGGAACTTGTAAAACTTCTGGTGTCCCCTCATCCAGATTATCTGCGGATTGCCTATGAAGCGGGAGTTACCAGGGAATTTCTGCCGGAATTTGACCGCTGTATGGAGACACCTCAGAACACTCCACACCACTGCTATAATGTGGGAGAACATATTCTCCACAGCCTTTTGTATGTGAGGGAGGATAAGGTGCTAAGGCTGACCATGCTCCTTCACGACATTGCCAAACCTGTTGTACGAAAAACAGACGAAAATGGCAGGGATCATTTCAAAACACATGCTTCTGTGGGAGAAAAAATGTCCAAGGAAATTTTGCGCCGTCTGAAGTTTGACAATGACACCATTTCCAGAGTGAGCCGTCTGATCCGCTGGCATGATCTGCGCCCGACTCCGGCACCGGCTGAGGTGCGGAAAGCCATCAATGTAGTTGGGGAAGACCTTTTTCCCATGTGGATGGAAGTCCAGTATGCGGATAACAAAGCGAAAAGTGATTACCGTGGGGAAGAAAAAGCTGCCCGTCAGGCCGGAGTTCGAATGACCTGGGAAGAAATTATGGAAAAAGGCGAATGTGTTTCCATGAAAGGTCTTGCAATTACTGGCAGTGACCTGATCGCAGCCGGAATGAAGCCTGGAAAAGAAATGGGAAGTGTGCTTCATGAGCTTTTGGATGCTGTTCTGGAGAATCCGGAACTGAACAAGAAAGAAGCACTTCTTTCCCTTGCTTTTGCAGCCGATAAAAAACTTCTTTAGAATAACATATCCCTCCCACTCATAAGATAGAAGGTATCTGAAGACATTTGGCATATGTGAGTGACGGGGGGATTTTTATTGTATGATTATGGTCTTAGCACCCTGACCCAGTATGGAATTGAAGTGAAATCTTCGTCCAGGACCCGGGGAGCATTGGTATGTCGTACAGAACAGGGAATTCTGCTCCTCAGAGAGTTTCACGGCTCCGAAAAAAAACTGCTTTTTCAGCAGGAAGTGTTAAAAAAACTTTCCCAGGAAGGCTGTCTGGTTGATACTTTTATTGAAAATCAGGAAGGCTCTTTGGTTACCAGAGATAAGGATAATATTCCCTATACCCTTCAGAACTGGTATGAAGGCAGAGAGTGTGACACCAAGTCCAGGGAAGATATTATAAGAAGTGTGCAGATTCTGGCAAGGGTACATAAATTTATGAATATGCCTGTGGAAAAAGCCTACATGGCGCGTTCCCTTGCAGATGAGTATGCAAGGCATAATCAGGAAATCCGCAAGATCCGTAAATTTATCCGCCAGAAAGGTGCCAGTGCCAGATTTGAAAAGGAATTTCTGGGCAGTGTACAGTGGTTTCTGGAAAAAGGGGAAAAAGCACTGGAAATGCTTGTAAAGTCGGACTATGAAAAACTAAGGGACAAGGCGGGCGAAGAGGGGCTTCTATGTCATGGCGAATATAACCAGCACAATGTTCTTCTTTGTAAAAATCAGGCTGCTGTGACAAATTTTGGTCACTTCAGCTTTGATGTGCAGATCAGCGACTTGTATTGTTTTATGCGAAAAATCCTGGAAAAATATAACTGGGATGTATTTCTGGCCAGACGGATGCTGGAGCAATATGACAAAATACGTCCTATTTCTTCGGAAGAATGGGAAAACCTGCAAATCCGTTTCACATATCCGGAAAAATACTGGAAACTGGCAAATTACTACTTTTCTCACAACAAAGCATGGATTTCCGGCAAGAATACAGAAAAGCTGGAAAAGGTAATTGCCCAGAAGAAAATATGGGGGGATTTCCCTGAAAACTGCTTTGGAAAATCCCCTTTCTAGCGCAGAAAATCCCCTTTCTAGCGCAAAAACCTTGACAATACAGGGTAAAAGGTATATATATAGATAGAAGAATCTTTAGAGGAGGAAACACCATGAATAAGACTGAATTAGTAGCAGCTATGGCGAAAGAAACCAATCTGTCCAAGAAGGACGTTGAAGCTGTTTTAAAATCATTCATCGACGTTGTATCAGAAGAACTGAAAAAAGGTGAGAAAGTTCAGTTAGTTGGCTTTGGTACATTTGAAGTCAGCGAGAGAGCTGCCAGAGAGGGAAGAAATCCTCAGACTGGTGAGACCATGAAGATCGAAGCTTCCAAGGCTCCGAAATTTAAAGCTGGTAAAGCTTTAAAAGATATGGTAAACGCATAATCGCGTAAGCTTTTACAGGAGGAACTTTATAGTTCCTCCTTTTTTAAACACGCTCTGATATAGGAGAGTATTATGAGATTAGATAAATTTTTGAAAGTATCCCGCCTTATTAAGAGAAGAACTGTGGCAAATGAGGCATGTGATGCAGGAAGAGTGCTTGTAAATGATAAGCCGGCCAAGGCTTCTGCCCAGGTGAAGACAGGAGATACTATTGAGATTCAGTTTGGAAGCCGCAATGTGAAGGTGGAAGTGCTGGATGTGAAAGAGACTGTGAAGAAGGAAGAAGTTGAGAATCTGTACAGGTATGTTTAAGAGTTCTGTGAACGAAGGAAACAGTATTACTTAAGCAGGTTCTAATTTTAAAGAAAATTTCATAGATTATCTGTGAACCCACATATTTGGGAGAGAGGGATTTGGAAGAAAAGGTTGTGAACATTTCCCATAAGCTGATACTGGATAACAGGAAAGAAGCATCTGTCACAGGTGTGAAGGATGTGATTTCTTTTGATGAAAAGGAAATCCTTCTTCAGACTGCTGACGGGAAGCTGCAGATTCGCGGCAGCGGGCTTCATGTAAAAGGACTAAACCTGGAAAAAGGAGAAGCTGCTCTTGCCGGACATGTGGATTCTCTTGTCTATTTGTCTAAAGATTCCCCACGAAAAGAAGAACCATTATTTACAAGGCTGTTCCGTTAAGCTATGAGCATATATATCTACAATGAGATCTGGCTTTTCGTCCGGGCTTTTGCAGGGGGTGCGGTGCTGATCCTTTGCTACAGCCTGCTTCAGGAAATAAGAAGGCTCATTTTCTGCAGTCCGGCAGCAGGAGGGATTTTGGACCTTCTTTATTGGGTGTGCGCAGGACTTCTGGTATTTGCAGGAATTTACCGGATCAACCAGGGAATCCTGCGTAGTTTTCTGTTTTTGGGAATTATATCAGGGGCATTTCTTACATATCTGACAATAAAACCTTTATTTGAAAAAATTTGTTATATAATCCTGGAGGTTCCTGTCAGATTCGTAAAAAAAACTTCAAAAAAATATATAAATTGGTTGCTATTTTTTTGTAAACGTTGTAAAATTTTAGTTAAGCAATCTGCAAATCAGTACAAAAATAGTACCAGAAATCGTTTGCAGATGAGAAGAGGCAGGAAGTTTGGGAAAATCAGGGAAAAAACGAAGAAAAAAGACAATAGGGTATAATCATCTCGGGATGTTCGGTATTTCTCTGATCGTTCTGATTCTGATTCTGACGCTTATGGCACAGAGCCGGGACCTTAAGGAATCTCTTGCCGGCTATGAGACCAGGGCAGAGGCATTAAGCCAGCAGATTGAGGAAGAGCAGGCGCGCACTCAGGAGATTGAAGATCTGAAGCAGTATATGCTCACGGATGAGTACGCAGAGCAGGCCGCCAGAGAGAAGCTGGGTCTTGTGAAGGAGAATGAGATTATTTTTCAGGAGGAGAAGTAAGGTTCTGGGAAAAACGAAGTTTGGAAGTTTCTGACGATATATTTTTCAATATGGTCGTCTTTGTTTGACATATATTTTCATACCTGTCCCCTATAATAGGCATAAGGTGCTGCCGAAGATGATGTGAATGCAGCATTCCTTTGCAAAAACAAGGGCAGCAGTTAAAGACTACATGAACAGTGGGGCGTGCAGCTTGCAGGAATGCTTTTTCAAACAGGCTCTGGCACTGTAAGGCTGTAAAGGGGAGGGGAGAATATGCAGGAATGGATAATTGCCATGCTCGTGATCAGTGTGCTGCTGGTGCTGCGGGACATGGCAAAAGTTTTTTTCAGGGGAAGAAGTTTCCTTAAGGCAGAGCAGCCGGCCGAAGAGAAAAATCCCCAGAAGGAGAAGGTGGAGCGGTATGCTGCTTCTTTTCGGAAGCTTGCAGACAGCTTTTATGGATTACCCTACCGAAAAGACTATTTAAGCAACGGCCAGGTGGATGGAATCATAAGGGAGACCTGTGATGAGATATGCAGCCACTGTTATCAGCGGGAAATCTGCTGGGGCACCCAGTCGCAGGAAATGTACAGAGGAAGCGAGCGGATGATTCGTTCCATGGAGGAGGGAAATCAGGAGAAAATACAGGAGACAAAAAGCGACTGGATGAGTGTATGCAGTCGTTTTTCCCAGTATTATGAGACACTTGGTAACTCTTATATGAGGGAGCGGCAGAAGCTGATATGGGACAACCGGATGATCGAAAGCCGCCTTGCCGTGGCACAGCAACTCCAGGAGATGTCCAGAATCATGGATATGGTGGCAGAAGACCTGTACGACATTTCCATTGCGGATCCCCAGCTTATGACGGAATTGCAGAAGATTCTCAGGAAGCGCCACATTGTGGTGAAGCAGGTCTGGGTGATGGATAAGGTGGAAGGAAGACGTGAGATTTTTCTTACCATGCGTGCCAGAAGCGGGCAGTGCATTTCTGTTAATGAGGTGGCACAGCTTTTGTCCCAGGAGTTCGGAACTCCCATGGCGGCAGCAGGAGGGGGAAGAAGAATTGTAAATGGAGAATACCATACGGTTCATTTTATGGAGGATGTAAGCTATCAGGTACTTTACGGAGTGGCAAAGCTGACCAAGGAAATGGAGAAGGTTTCCGGAGACAATTATATTTGCAGACAGGAAGAGGCAGGCCGTTTTGTAATGTGTCTTTCTGATGGAATGGGCTCCGGGGTGGAGGCATGCCGGGAAAGCGAGGAAGTGGTAGAACTTCTGGAACAATTTCTGGAATCCGGTTTTACCCAGGAGACGGCGGCGAAAATGGTGAACTCTGCTCTTGTGATGAAGGGACAGGAAGGGATTTTTTCAACAGTGGACATCTGCGCAGTGGATTTATATACGGGAATCTGTAACTTCCTGAAAGCGGGGGCTTCCGCCACTTTTATCAAAAGGGATCACTGGGTGGAGGCCATTTCTTCAGAGAGTCTGGCGGCAGGGCTGATACAGCAGGTGGATTTTGAAACATCTTCAAGGAAGCTGTATCACGGGGATTATCTGATCATGATGACAGATGGCGTCTTGGATGCGCTGCCTGCCATGCGGGAGGAGGAGACCATGAAAGAAATCATTATGGATATCCATGAAGAGACTCCCAAGGAGATGAGCCGGGGGATTCTGGAGCGGGTGCTGGGATACAGCGATTACTGCGCCAGGGATGATATGACGGTTCTTGTAGCTGGAATGTGGAAGAAATAGAAGCATTAGTTTTTGAGCAAAAAACAGATATGGAATCATATGAGCATATGAAATATATTTGAAAGAAGTAATATTGTTACGGTTCACGAAAGAATCAGTAACGTATCAGAGGCAGAGCTAGTATGTATCAGAAAGTGAAAGCATATATGAAAGAACATGGCATGGTAGTGGATGGGGATGTGGTCCTTGCCGGAGTTTCCGGAGGAGGAGACTCCATGGCTATGCTGGAAATGTTAAAAAGATATCAGGCTGAAGCAACTTTTTCGCTGTGTGCGGTACATGTGCATCATGGAATCCGCGGCGAGGAAGCTGACCGGGATGAAAGAGTAGTAAGAGAGACCTGCGAAAAATGGACGATTCCTTTTTTATCCTATCATTACCCGGTACCGGAGCTTGCAAAGAAATGGAAAATGGGACTGGAAGAGACAGGAAGAAAAGTCAGACAGGATGCGTTTTCCAGGGCAGAAGCTGATTATTTTGGAAAATCAGAAACGGCTGACCTCCAGGGTGGGGGAAGAGTCTCTGCCGCCAGAGAAGGAAAATTACGGATCCGTATTGCTCTGGCCCACAATGAAAATGATGTGGCGGAAACTTTGCTCCACAATCTTTGCAGAGGAACGGGGCTGAAAGGTCTGGCTTCTATTTTGCCGGTGCGGGATGAAATTATTCGGCCCATTTTGTGTTTAAATAAACAGGAAATTGTCAATTATTTAATAAAAGAACAGATTCCCTATGTAACAGACAGTACCAATCTTACAGATGATTATACAAGAAATAAGATCAGACATCAGATATTGCCTATTCTGGAAGAACAGGTGAATGCTTCTGCTGTCCGCCATATGGCGGAGACGGCCAGTCTTGTTAGTCAGGCAGAGGAGTATTTGTCCCGTCAGGGAGAACGCCTTGTGAAAAAGTATGGGGAAAACAGGGAGCGGGGAATTTTCCTGTCAGAAGCATTCTGGCGGGATGAGCCTGCCATAGCTTCTTACGGAGTGCTTCAGGTTTTTGAAGAGCTGGCTGGGAAACGTAAGGATTTTACAGCTGCTCATGTAAAAAGTGTGGAGAGCCTTCTGAAGCTTCAGGTGGGACGACGGATCAATCTGCCTTATGATCTGGCGGCGCTTCGAACTTATGGAGGAATTTTGCTTGGAGAAAGACAATTACTGGGAATATCAGATAGAAATCTGAGTTCAAAAGAGTACGATCCAGTGAAAGTTGAAAAAAATCAGGAGAGGAATGCACTGCAAAAAAGTGTCCAGTTGAGTAAAAAGGAGCTGAAAACTGCTTGTGAACAGGTACTTTTTACAGATAATGTTTTTTATCTGAAAATATTTTCTAATGAAGGCCAGAAGATTGAAGAAAAAAAGTATACGAAATGGCTGGATTATGATAAAATAAAACAGGAACTGTCCATCCGGACCAGACAGCCGGGAGATTTTCTCATTGTAGATGACAAAGGGAGCAGCAAGAAGCTGAACCGTTATTTTATAGATGAGAAGATCCCATCAGAGGAAAGAGACAGCATCTTGCTTCTATGTACCGGCTCTGAGGTTTTGTGGGTGGTGGGAGGCAGAATAAATGAGAATTATAAAATAGCTCCCAGAACCAGGAGAATATTGGAAATACAATACCAAGGAGGAAAAGATAATCATGAGTGAAAAAATCAGAGTTTTACTGGATGAGGAGACTGTGGAGAAGCGTATCTGCGAAGTAGCAGCCCGAATCAGCGAAGAGTACAAGGGAAAAGAAATCCACATGATCTGCGTCCTTAAGGGCGGAGTATTTTTCATGTGTGAGCTTGCCAAGAGAATCACAGTGCCGGTAACTCTTGATTTCATGTCTGTTTCCAGTTATGGAGATGACACCAAATCAAGCGGAGTTGTAAAGATCGTCAAGGATCTGGATCAGCCTCTTGAAGATAAAGAAGTTCTTGTTGTGGAGGATATTATTGATTCCGGAAGAACCTTAAGCTATCTGCTGGACGTTCTGAAGAGACGTAATCCAAACAGCGTGAGACTTTGCACCTTGTTGGACAAACCGGACCGCAGAGTGGTAAAAGGGGTTGATGTGGATTATTGCTGCTTCAATATTCCAGATGAGTTTGTTGTGGGCTATGGTCTTGACTATGCCCAGAAATACAGAAATCTGCCATACATCGGAGTGGTAGAGTTCGAATGAAAGGAGAATTATACAAGTGAATAAGCAGTCAGGCAGAATTGGCTTGTATCTTGTCCTGATCGTAGCTTTGATCGCAGGTTACCTGTATCTGAACAATCAGGTAGCTGTCCAGAGTGATTATACTTATGGACAGCTGGAGCAGGCAGTGACAGACGGAAAGGTGACCAGTGCCACGATCCATCAGAACAGTGAGGTTCCAACAGGTTCTGTGATCGTGAATGTAAGCGGCGAGGGACAGAAGCGTATTTATGTGGCAGATGTAAATGAGGCAGAGCAGCTTCTTCGAGAGAGCGGGCTTGATCCTACTGTTGAGGATGTGCCGAAGCAGAGTGTATTTATGAACTCTGTTTTCCCGGTACTTCTTACCTGTGGTCTTATCATCTTCCTCATGCTGATGATGAACCGTCAGATGTCAGGTGGGGGTGGTGGAACCAATGCCAAGATGATGAATTTCGGCAAAAGCAGGGCAAGAATGTCCATGCCGGATGATAAGAAAGTGACTTTCCAGAACGTAGCGGGCCTGGAGGAAGAGAAGGAGGAGCTGAAGGAGGTTGTAGATTTCCTGAAGGATCCCCAGAAGTATACCAAGGTGGGAGCCAGAATCCCGAAAGGAGTTATCCTTGTAGGACCTCCAGGAACTGGTAAGACGCTTCTGGCCAAGGCTGTTGCCGGGGAAGCGGGAGTTCCGTTTTTCTCCATTTCCGGTTCTGATTTTGTGGAAATGTTTGTTGGTGTAGGTGCTTCCCGTGTAAGAGATCTTTTCGAAGAGGGCAAGCGTCACGCACCTTGTATCATCTTTATTGATGAGATCGATGCTGTTGCAAGACAGCGTGGAACCGGCATGGGAGGCGGTCATGATGAAAGGGAACAGACTCTGAACCAGCTTCTTGTAGAGATGGATGGATTCGGGGTAAATGAAGGCATTATCGTAATGGCCGCTACCAACCGTGTGGATATTCTGGATCCTGCAATTCTTCGTCCGGGACGTTTTGACCGCAAGGTTGGCGTAGGTCGTCCGGATATTAAAGGAAGGGAAGAGATCCTCCATGTCCATGCCAAGGATAAACCTCTTGGCGAGGATGTAGACCTGAAACAGATCGCTCAGACTACAGCTGGATTTACAGGTGCAGATCTTGAGAACCTGATGAATGAGGCGGCTATTGCTGCAGCCAGAAAAGGTCATGTATTTATTCGCCAGAAAGATATTAAGAATGCCTTTATCAAGGTTGGCATCGGTGCAGAGAAAAAGAGCAAGGTGATCTCCGAGAAGGAGAAAAGGATCACCGCTTATCATGAGGCAGGCCATGCAATCTTGTTCCATGTGCTGCCGGATATGGAGCCTGTTTACACCATTTCCATTATCCCTACCGGAATGGGAGCAGCCGGCTATACCATGCCTCTTCCAGAGAATGACGAAATATTTAATACTAAGGGTAAAATGCTCCAGGATATTACCACACTTCTTGGAGGACGTGTGGCAGAGGAGCTGATTTTCGGCGATATTACAACTGGTGCATCCAACGATATCAAGCGGGCTACCAGCGAAGCAAGAGCTATGGTGACCAAGTATGGTATGTCCGATAAGATTGGACTGATCTCCTATGGAGATGATGACGATGAGGTATTTATTGGACGAGATCTGGCGCACACCCGCGGTTACAGCGAGGATGTTGCCAAGGCAATTGACAGTGAGATTCACAGTATCATTGAGGAGTGTCATGACAATGCGAAGAAGATTATTTCTGAGCATATGGAGGTTCTTCATGGCTGTGCCAAGCTCCTTCTCGAGAAGGAAAAAGTTCATCGGGATGAATTTGAAGCACTTTTTACAATGGAAAAATCGGGTGAATCAAATGAAAGTATATAACATGCACAAAAAACAATAGTGATTTTTGTGAAGTTTGTGCACACTTTTTGGTGGACACATGGTACTATATACATCGTAAAAACCCCCCAATACATTATATAGTTTTTGCTACACCCCATAAGAAGAAATACCTTCTCCAAAAAAGACAGCTTTTACCGGCTGTCTTTTTTACGTTAAATGAATAAGGTATTTTAGAGCGTGTTTGAAATGTGGTGGGAGTTCTTTGGTGAAAACGTCGGTAAGCTGGGCGGAAATTTGGAGAATAAGCCGAATTTTAACAGTTGTGGGAAGAAATGTTTTCAGTTAAAATATAGGGTGTAATTTTTTTGAAAGAGGGATGTTATGGATCGTAATAATGCAGATGTAATGAAAAAAATGCAATATATATTGAATATGAGACCGGTTTTGAATACAGAGGCATTGTTCAGCGATGGTTCTGATTATTACCGTTGTCCGTCAAATCCCAAAGCAGGAGACAAGGTCCGTATCCGCTTCCGCACCAAGCGGAACAACGTAGATATGGTTTATTTAGTATACGATGGCAAGCGTCAACAGATGGAGCGTGTGGCCAAATCCAATGGATTTGATTATTATGAGACTTCTATTATTATGGGAGAGGAGATTGTCCGTTACCATTTTGAGATCACATACGGATGGGTGACCTGTTATTATAATTATCAGGGTGTTTCCATGAACCCGGAGGAGCGTCTGGAGTTTGAGATTTATCCGGATTATGATACACCCCAGTGGGCGAAGGGTGCTGTTATGTACCAGATTTTTGTGGATCGCTTCTGCAATGGGGATCCGACGAATGATGTGGAGGATCGTGAATATTTTTATATTGGCGATATGACTTCCAGGGTAAGAGACTGGGGAAAAGTTCCGGCAGTAATGGGGGTGCGGGAGTTTTATGGCGGTGACCTGCAGGGAATTATGGATAAACTGGATTATCTGCAGGATCTGGGAGTGGATGTTATTTATCTGAACCCGATTTTTGTTTCTCCAAGTAATCACAAGTACGATATTCAGGATTATGAGTATGTGGATCCCCATTACGGCAAGATCGTGGAGGATATGGATGATGGCCTTCTGAATGAGGGGGACCGCGAGAATGCCCATGCCCGGAAATTTATTAAGCGTGTGACCGATAAGCGGAATCTGGAGGCAAGTAATGAACTGTTTGCAAAGCTTGTGGAGGAAATCCATAAGAGAGGCATGAAAGTAATCCTGGATGGAGTGTTTAACCATTGTGGATCTTTTAACAAATGGATGGACAGAGAGCGGATCTATGAGAACCAGGAGGGATATCCAAAGGGAGCGTATATTTCTGCAGACAGTCCATATAGGTATTACTTTAATTTCTATGACGAGAACCGCTGGCCGTACAATCCTACCTATGATGGATGGTGGACTCATGATACTTTGCCGAAGCTGAATTATGAAGCCTCCAGGGATCTGTATGATAAGATTCTGGAGATTGGTAAGAAGTGGGTTTCTGCGCCTTATAATGTAGATGGATGGAGATTGGATGTGGCGGCAGATCTTGGGCACAGCAACGAATTTAACCATCAGTTCTGGAAGGATTTCCGGAAAGCTGTAAAGGAGGCAAATCCCAATGCGATCATTCTGGCAGAGCATTACGGAAATCCGGAGAGCTGGCTGCAAGGGGATGAGTGGGATACGGTTATGAACTACGATGCCTTTATGGAACCTCTGACCTGGTTCCTGACGGGCATGGAGAAGCACAGTGATGAGTGCAGGGATGATCTTTATGGAAACAGTGATGCCTTTATTGGGGCTATGAAGACTCATATGAGGGCACTTCATATGTCTGCACTTTATACGTCCATGAATGAGCTGTCCAATCATGATCATTCCAGATTTCTCACCAGAACAAACCGCCGTGTGGGAAGGATTTCCTATGCCGGTGCGGAAGCTGCTTCCCAGAACATCAATCCTGCAGTGATGCGTGAAGGTGTTGTGGTGCAGATGACCTGGCCGGGAGCACCAACTGTTTATTATGGTGATGAGGCAGGTGTCTGTGGCTTTACAGATCCGGATAACAGAAGAACTTATCCATGGGGACATGAGGATCAGATGATGATTGCGTTCCACAGAGATATGATTAAGATCCATAAGGAATATGATTTCTTAAGTAATGGTTCCCTTGTGTTCCTCTGGAATGATTATCAGGGACTTTGCTTCGGAAGATTTTCCCATGATGAAAGAATGATCGTGATTCTGAATAACCGGAATGAGGATCGGGAGGTTGAGATTGAGGTCTGGAAGACGGGAATCAGCAGATTGAAGGATTCTGTATTGAAGCGGATCATGCTGTCTTACCGTGATGGATATACCACGGAGGAATATGAATATACAGCTAAGGTAGGTGTGATCAGGGTGCCGATGCCAGCGTTTGGGGCGATGGTGTTGTATCATAAGTGTGAGAATCCGACTATATTTGTGGAAGATTAAGGGACGCCGCGAGGAGGGACCTATGGGCTGACGGCCAGAGCTGCGGTTCCGGGATTTTCCATATACGCTTATTTGCAGGAGGTGGAGCAAACTCGGCCACGGGGTGGCCTCAGACAGTGCTCCACCTCCTGCGCATATATGAAAAATCCCTGGAATCCTCGCAATGGCCGCCAGCCCATAGGCCCCTCCTCGCGGCTGAGTATTCCAGGCGGAAAAAGAAAGTTTGGTATCAGGGCGCTTCGCTGCTGATACAGAGAAGAGGGAGTCGCCCCCACCCGTGAAACGGGTGGCTCGTAGGACGGCTATAAGCCTTTAATGCTAGGCCAGCGTCTCAAGGCGCTGGCTTTCGCTTTGCTCCAGCCACATTGCTCTTGACTCGTCGCCGCCCTTAAAAGGGCATTTGTACTACTTCGCCTTAACCCTTAAAAGGGTCCTCATATTCTTTTACGCTGAGTTTATCCTGCATGATATCATATTTTTCCTGCTCTTGGATATACTTGCGTACTGTGGCGTCATTTACTCCTACTGTACTAACATAGAATCCTTCACTCCAAAAATGTCTGTTTCCAAATTTGTACTTTAAATTTGCGTGTCTATCAAATATCATAAGTGCTGACTTTCCTTTTAAATATCCCATAAAACTAGATACGCTATATTTTGGTGGTATGCTGACCAACATATGAATATGGTCGGGCATAAGATGCCCTTCGATTATTTCTACTCCTTTATAAGAGCATAACTGTTTTATAATGTCACGAATATCAGCTTTGTATTGATTGTAAATTATTTTTCGTCTATACTTTGGAGTGAAGACAATGTGATATTTACACATCCATTTTGTGTGTGATAAATCATTCGTTTTCTTTGCCATAAAATCACCTTTCCTTTCGTAAATAGTGGCTGGACACCTCTATTATAGTACGGAAAGGTGATTTTTGCGTATAACAATGGTCACCACCCGCGAAGCACAACATCATAAACTTAAGAAAAAAATGGAAAGGAATCTGTTCGCAGGTTCCTTTCATTGTGTTAAAATATAGGCAGG